>JAWXBN010000122.1 GCA_034440155.1 Verrucomicrobiota bacterium
ACGGGAGTGAGTGGTTCAGGCAAATCAACCCTCATCCATGATTGTCTTTATAAAAATATCCTGAAATCCCGCGCCCAAAGCGTCGAAGAGCCCGGTCGCGTCAAAAAGATCACTGGAGCGGAGTCCCTCGGTGAAATCATCCTTGTGGACCAGTCACCTCTGACAAAAACACCGCGTTCCACCCCTGCCCTGCATACAGGGATTTTCGACCATATCCGCAATCTCTTGGCGGGCACGGACGCAGCACTCAGCGAAGGAATCAATGCAGGGTATTTCTCATTTAATTCCGGGGAAGGCCGCTGTCCGACCTGTAATGGGAGCGGTTACCAGAAAATCGAAATGCAATTCCTCTCCGATGTCTTTATCAAGTGCCCGGCGTGCTACGGGGACCGTTTCCAACCATTCCTCCTCAAGATCAAATACCGGGATAAATCCATCTCGGATATTTTGAATATGACGATCGATGATGCGGTGGTTTTCTTCACGGAAAATCCGAAGATCACCCGTCCGCTTGCTCTCCTTCAAAAACTTGGACTAGGTTACCTCACTCTCGGCCAACCCCTCAACACCCTCAGCGGCGGGGAATCCCAACGCCTTAAACTCGCCGGTTATATCCAGCCACCCGGCGCCGCGGAGCAGACATCCTCCGCGCAGGATTCTTCCTCCATAAGCGGCCCATCCAAAAACCTTTTTATTTTTGATGAACCCACCACGGGATTACATTTTGAGGATATCCGTAAACTCGTCGCCGTATTCCGGGAATTGGTCGCGGCAGGGCATTCACTTTTGGTCATCGAACATAATATCGATGTCATTGCGGCCTCTGACTGGATTATCGATCTCGGCCCCGATTCGGGTGAGGCCGGTGGTGAAATCGTGGCCACGGGCACCCCCGCACAAATCGCTCAGCACCCTCGCAGCCACACGGGGCGCGCCCTCCGTAAAGACCTCCGCCCATCAGAGCCCGTGTCCCCGCAGGCCCAGGGTCAAGCAGGCGTGAGAGATCCTATAAAACCTGCGCAAATCACTAACCACATCCAGGTCACCGGAGCCCGCCATCATAACCTCAAGGACATCACCTGCTCCATTCCCCGGGGCGAGATCGTCGTGGTCACCGGCCCCAGCGGCTCGGGGAAATCCACCCTAGCTTTCGATATTATTTTCGCCGAGGGGCAACGGCGTTTTATGGATTCCATGAGTGCTTACGCCCGCCAATTTGTCGAGCAAATGGAAAAACCCGAGGTTGATTCTGTCGAGGGCATCCCCCCGACCGTCGCGATCGAACAAAATGTCACGCGTGGCGGGGGGAAATCCACCGTCGCTACCGTCACCGAGATTTATCATTTCATGCGCCTGCTTTGGAGTAAACTCGGCGAGCAATTTGATCCGGACGCAAACTTACCCGTCCGTAAACAATCCGCTGCCGAAGTCATCTCTCAAGTCCGCGCACAGCTAGCCAAAGACGACCTACTCCTGCTCTCCCCCCTCGTCAAGGCACGCAAAGGTTTCCACACGGATGTCGCCGAGTGGGCAAGGAAAAAGGGCATTCTAGAACTCCGTGTGGATGGTAAACTCATTCGGACCGAGAAATTTACCAAGCTTTCGCGTTATCAGGAACATACCATTGAGGCTTTGGTCGGAGTCCTGCATAAAGGACGCCCGAAAGAGATTCTGATCCGGGAACTCGTTGCCAGTGCACTCAAGCTAGGAAAAGGTACATTCCTCGGGCTTAATAACCATAAGAAATCAATCGTTTTTTCGACGGAAAGATGCTGCCCGGAAACCGGCCGCAGCTTTGAAGAGCTCGACCCTCGGATGTTTAGTTATAACTCTCCCCATGGCTGGTGCCCGACATGTAAAGGTTACGGGGTCATCTACCGGCAACCCGATGAAATGACGCCAGAAGAAGAGGCCCAGCTCGACGGGAAAATCGCCCAGGAGATCGGTGAGGGTGAGGCACGGCCATGTCCTACTTGCCTTGGCCAAAGACTCAACCGGGACGCTCTCGCTGTCCGCCTCGGGGATAAAAGTATCGGTGAAGTCGCTAATATGTCCGTCTCTGATACAGAGAGGTTTTTCTCAAGACTGAAATTTAAAGGGGGCCCTGCGCAAATTGCGCGGGATATCATCCCGGAAATCTTGAGCCGTCTCAAATTCATGAAAGAAGTCGGTCTCGACTATCTGCAAATGGGACGTTCCGCTAATACCTTAAGCGGAGGGGAATCACAACGCATCCGTTTATCCGCCCAGCTCGGGAGTAATTTACAGGGTGTACTTTATGTACTGGATGAACCCACCATCGGGCTCCATCCGCGTGATAACGATAAACTCCTCGATACACTGGAGGCCCTTAAATCACGGGGGAACTCCCTGCTGATTGTCGAACATGACGAGGACACCATGCGCCGAGCAGATCACATCATCGATCTGGGGCCGGGAGCCGGGATCCATGGGGGAGAAATCATCGCCGAAGGTCACTGGAAACAAATTGCTCAAAATAAAAACTCGGCCACCGCCCATTACCTGAAAAACCCGATGCGTCATCCCTTGCACGGGCAATGGAGAGAAATTCATACAGGACCAGCCTCCCCTCGGGCAAAAAAAACCGGCGCAGCTCTCGGGCAAAAGGCGGCTGGCCCCACAAAAATGTTAGAAATCACAAATGCACGAGTGAATAATTTGTGTGGGATTGATTTTTCTATACCGACGGGACGACTGACAGTGATCACGGGAGTGAGCGGCTCGGGTAAAAGCACGAGTATGAGGGAGGTCCTCATTCCTGCTGTCCGCGAGGCCTTGAAAAAAAGAAGTGCCAAACTCAAGACGACCCAGTGGCAAATTGCACAGGCTGACCTCTTTGATTCAGTTTACGAGGTGGACCAATCCCCGATTGGTAAAACCCCGCGTTCCACCCCGGCCACTTATGTCGGATTCCTCGATACGATCCGGCTACTCTTTGCCAAAGTACCCTTGGCTCGGATGAGGGGATTCACCCACTCTAGATTCAGCTATAATAGTAAAGGTGGCCGGTGCGAAGCTTGCCAAGGGGCAGGCATGATCAAAATGCAAATGCAATTCCTCCCCACAGCCTACGTGCATTGTGACACCTGTAACGGAAAACGTTTTAACCAGGAAACCCTCGATGTCCTTTTTCATGAAAAATCCATTGCTGACATCCTGGATATGTCCGTCGAGGAGGCTGCGGAATTCTTTGCCGCGATACCGCAAATTGCACGCCCTCTCAAGCTCCTCTTGGAAACCGGACTGGGTTATCTCAAGCTTGGTCAACAAAGCCCCACCCTCTCGGGGGGAGAAGCCCAGCGGCTCAAGCTGGTGACCGAACTCGCCCGTCGCGACTTAGAAAATCTGCGCGGGCCGATGAGAACCTTTAAACCGAATCTCTATTGCCTGGAGGAACCCACGATCGGGCTACACATGACCGATGTGAAACGTTTGATCGAAGTCATCCACCGTCTCGTGGACGCAGGTCATTCCGTCGTCGTCATCGAGCATCATCTCGATCTCATTGCTGAGGCGGATTGGATCATCGATATCGGTCCGGAGGGGGGTGGAGGCGGGGGGAAAATCGTTTTTGAAGGAAGTATCCCGAACCTGCTCAAACATAAAAAATCGCACACCTCCCGTTATTTACGGGAACACTTGAAGGCGAAATGATTATTCGCTGGAAGCGAGCTCTTTCTGGGTCTTTTTGATCGCTACCTGGAGAGAGTCTATTTGGTGTCCTACATCCTTGAGTTTCGCCTCTAATTCAGCTTTTTGAGCCACGAGCTCGGGAGTTGATTCCGTTGCGGTTTTTATTGAACCGTTTAAATCCACCAGTCTTTGTCCTAAATCCTCTTTACTCTGGATAAGGGATTGAACCCTTAAAAAGGCTTTAGCGATTCCTTCCTGATTTTCAATGACCTCATTGATACGGCTTTTTTTGTCTTGGACGAACCACTGACACTGATTGGTTCCTAGCGTACTCATCAATAAGCGTCCGACACCACTATCGGATTTAATCCTGGCTTCCACCTTTGAGCTGATAAAGTCACCACTATAATAGACACGGTTATTATTCGCATCCTTAAAGACGATTTTATTACCCTGGATATCGACAGGGGCCATGTCAACATGGCTGACATTACCTGATGAACTGTCACGCAGGACGGTATTCCATTTAATATCGTAGTCGAAAGATTCTTTCACACTCTTATAAAAAGCAAAACTTACCACACCTGTGATCATTAGGCAGGTTAGCGAAACTGTTGCTTTGATGAGGAAACTAAACATAACCAACTCTCTTTTTTATAACCTACAGTGATTTTCCATAATTTCAATAATAAATTTGTGTTTTTTACTTGCTCTTGTCTTTTTATGTGAATTATATAATATAATAATAAATGATTTATTCGATAAATCAGTAAATGTAAAGTGGCGATTGATATTGTTGTGTATTGGAGCAAATAGAGTACCACTTTGACACCTGAAATGCCCGACTCTATTTTTGTCCTCAATATTCACACCGTGCCAAATGCATCTCAGACACAAATCATTGGTATACATGGAGATGCCCTAAAAATAAAAGTCAAGGCCCCTCCAGTTGATGGTAAAGTAAATGACGAGATGATCGATCACCTGCGCAAATTGCTCGTTCTTCCCAAAAAGTCTATTCAACTGATTTCCGGGCACAAGTCGCCGTGTTAAAAAGAATACAAATCGACGGGTTAACCGAATCTGAAAT
>JAWXBN010000123.1 GCA_034440155.1 Verrucomicrobiota bacterium
ATTTCAGATTCGGTTAACCCGTCGATTTGTATTCTTTTTAACACGGCGACTTGTGCCCGGAAATCAGTTGAATAGACTTTTTGGGAAGAACGAGCAATTCTCGACCTACGTCAGCTGCGGTGGGGGAACTGAGTCTGACGAATTACTCCTTCTCCTCCATCATGGGTGGATGCCGCTATGAATTCCACAAGGGTCGGAAACAAATACCCAAGCATATTTTAAGGATACAGCCGGGCAATTTGCCCCGGCTGTTATGTTTATAAAGTCAGCCATTGGTTAAATCTTTTGTATGCCTCAATCCCAGCCACTTCATTGACTCCTGCGCCATACGCTGATAGCATTGAGGTGAGTGTTGTGCTCACTATTTCATTGGGATCATCTACTATCATGAGCTTGGGGGCATCTCGTGGATGGATTCGGTTCCTGAATGCGGCGATGATTCTTGGAGAGGGTATTGGGTCCAGTGAATGAATCGCATACGACGACTGTAAGGATATTTACTTCTGCCTATGGCCTGTTTTCCGGTAAGGTATTTTTGGTATTTTCTTTCCACCGCTGTATTACCGGTTTCCGCCTAAGCTTCACCTAAAGATGGAAGAAGATTCTAATAAAACTTAAACCTATGATGTTAATATTGGTTTAGCGAGAATGTGCTGAAAGAGGGATGCGATCATTGCCTATCTGATCGCTCTGTCGTGTCCGTGCAAAGAAGATTAGCCTCGAAGAAGTAGACACTTGCTGGCATTTTGGGTGAGCCGTCCTTCGGTCCGGCTTGGGCAGGCGGAGTGAAGCAGAGGATCTTTTCCCACGAACGGTTGTTACAGGAGCCACCTGCAAAAAAAAAGTTCCCTAGCAGCCCCTCACTATCGGGGCCGGGGAAAGACATCGATGAAACCTCGGCTTTCCTCGGGAGGTTTCATCAGAGCTCAGTCAGCCTCTATTGGGCGAGGTTATGAGTTAATTGACTCTTGCGACGACGGGCAAGAACCATGAGAACAAGTCCACCAATGCCGAAGAGGGCATACGTAGATGGCTCAGGGATGGGTGATGGTGCGAGTCCGGCTCCCACGATACTATTCTCATCAAGCGTCACCGCTGTCTGTGCGAAGAGTCCCCCGTTGACGGAAGCTCTCGTTTGTACGGCGATATCCGTTGCGGTCAGCAGCATTCCTTCAAAATGTGAATCGGTTCCTAACGTAGCACCTTCAGCAGTTTGCCAGAAGATATTCTGAGCTAGGGCGCCACCACTTAGGAAGATATTCGCTGCATTTCCCAGATTCAATCGGTTGTCGACTTGCATGACCCAGATCGCGTTAGCATCTCCGTCAAATGTGATGGAGTTTACAATAGATAACGCACTCTGCCATTTGTAAAGGCCAGCAGAGAGCGTCTGTCCGTTCAGATTTCCACCGAATAAATTTAGGAAATCGGGACCTGAACGCCCAGCAGCATCGGTATATGCCGTCTCCATGTCACCAATAGCGACGCCCAGCATAGTAGGTGTGGGGGGTGCATAATCGGCAGCAAATACCTGGCCTGTTACGAGTGAAGACGTCGAGAATTCACCGGAAGCATCGAGAATTAGACCGAAACCAGTAATAGCGGTTGCTGCAATAGGACTGACACCTATATCGCCAACAATCGCCGTGCCCGCCGTAGTGCTAATTCCTGCTTTAGAAAGAATAGTAAAGTCTTGCGCCGTCCCAAGGTTTACTACTGGTGTAGCCCATGCTCCTGAATTCATAATACCAATGATCGCAGCTCCAAGGATCAGTTTTTTTACGTTTTGATTTTTCATATAAGTTTGGTTCCTAGTTTGAGTTAGTAATGATTTGCAGAAGACATACACTCTCTTCTATCTGAGAAATATTGCACTATATGCTACCTAATACCTATGGGGTGTAACCCTACCAAAATGAAGTCGTTGGCGTCCGTACAGGACGAATTCGAGGAGGTTCCCCGCTCAATTTGTCTCACGGGGAAAGGTTCTGATAAATGAATTGCATACAGTAGCTGGAAAGTTATTTGCTTCTGCCTATGCGTTGTTTTCCGGCATAGTCTTTTTGGTGATTATTGGTGTTTTCTTTGCACTACTGTATCACCGGTTTCTGCATAAGTTTCACCTGAAGATTGAAGAGAATCCTAATAAGCCTTAAGCTTCTGGCGATTATATCGATTAAGAGAGAATGTGCCATAAAGAGTGATATGATCAAGCTGCAATGGCGTTTATGAAGTACACGGAGATTTGTGGGAGACGGGCTCGAAATGGTTATTGGAAGGAAGCTTTCTGACTCAGTTTGTGGATTTTAAGTGTTTTCATAGCACAAAAACTTTTCATCGATTCGTATCAAATTCTTTGATTTTATCGGGATCAATCTTTTTCACGTTTCCCGATCAGTCCGTTGTCTATCTGCTTCGTTCGGCGATTTATCTGATCGATGCCGGGCAGCACGCTGTATGATATGACATTCTCTCTGAAAGGCCACTTTTGCAGAGACTCCTGAGAGAGCCGGTGGTCTTCACTCACCGGCTGTTTTGATTTGGGAGAGTAGGTGCGGAAAACTTTCGGAGTTAAATGTCGATTATTTCGTATCACAACAACAATGCTCATTGAGCACCTTCTCCACCGCCGCCCGTGTCTCGCCTGTGCGTTTCTGGATCCGGCCGATCAATTCCTCTTCCTTGCCTTCCACGTACTCAAGGTCGTTATCCGTGAGTTTTGCCCATTTTTGTTTGACTTTTCCTTTGATGATTTTCCAGTCGCCTTTTATCTCTAGTTTATTCATGTGTGTTCCTTTTTTTGTTTGTTGATGATATGTAATGAGAATAATCGCTTTGAAACCGTTCCGTCACGAGTGGGTCTAGCCCTACCGGGACTGTTTTTTGCGAGTCACAGTCTCGGCGGGTTTCTTTTTGTCGTCTTTATACTCCTTGGTGGAGGGCCAGATCAGGCGCCAGGGTTCCCGCTTTAATGTATCGGTGAATTGTTCGGTGTTTTGAATTACCTTCGGGATATTGGATTTATTTAGGGACTTCATGAAAGTATCGACCTCGTTTACTGTATGGACTAAATCTGAATCGGCTCCGGTAAAGTTCTTGATATTCTCTAGGGTAAGGGCGAAGTCCGAACCGGGGCCAGTCAACCGTTTCATATTGTCGGTGATGGCCTCGGAAAGGTCGGGTACCCGTTTGCCGATGAATTCAGCCTTGTCTTTGACGATGCCGGTACTCGCATCCCCCTGGATGAAGTCGATGACCTGTTGTCCCATGAGTCCCTGTTGCGTCAGTCGGACAGTGACATTATTATAAATCTCAGCATCCCTGTCCACCTGTACATCGATCGACACCTCAAAATCGGAATGGCCTTCCGGGCGTTTGTCCTGTGGAATAGGGGAGTTTAGGGCGGTGACTTTGCCGATTTCACGCCCGGCGAGTAGGACGGGGGCTCCGGGACGGATCCCGTTAGCATTGTCATAATAGATGCGGTAGGTATTCAGCGGTTTAAGCAGGCCGGGCATGCCGATCAAGATCAATAACCCGATCAAGACCGTAAAGGTGATGAGGACCAGTAGTCCCGTGGTGATTTCATTTTTATTGATTTGCATGTGTTACTTTCCGTCAAGTTTGGACGTTGATGGGGGAGTGAGGAATTTTTGAATGATCGGGTGGTCCGAATGCCGGAACCCGTCGGGAGTCCCATCATAAATTATTTTGCCCTCATGGAGAAATGCCATGCGTGTGGCTATCGCAAAGGCGCTGTCCATCTGATGGGTGACGACGATGGAGGTGACTTTCTGTACGTCACGCAATTGGATGATCAAATCGTCAATGATCCGGCTATTGATCGGGTCGAGACCCGCCGAGGGCTCGTCAAAAAGGACTAGCTCCGGATCCAGAGCGAGGGCCCGTGCTAGTCCCGCCCGTTTTTGCATGCCGCCACTGAGCTCAGAGGGGATCTTTTCCCCGTCATCTTTAAGACCAATTAATTCTAATTTCTGATCAATGATGGTATTGATTTCGCTGTCATTTTTGGTCGTTAGCTCATGGAGGGGGAGGCCGACGTTGTCCCGGATATTCATGGAGCTAATCAGGGCGGCATTCTGGTAAACCATACCGATGTGCCGGCGGACCTTGTTCAAGGCGGGCCGCGACAGTCGGGTCATATCCTCTTCCTTAAACATGACGCAACCCTGATCCACTTTGAGAAGTCCCACGAGAACGGAGAGTAATGTGCTTTTTCCGCAACCGCTGAGTCCCATGATGACGAGAACTTCCTGAGCGTTGACCGATAAGTCCACTCCATCCAGAATGACCTTGTCCGCGAATTTTAATTTCACGCCCTGCATCCTGACGAGTGAT
Organism: Verrucomicrobiota bacterium; assembly: GCA_034440155.1. Lineage (NCBI taxonomy): Bacteria > Pseudomonadati > Verrucomicrobiota > Verrucomicrobiota bacterium. The sequence goes on from JAWXBN010000123.1 coordinate 4,360, forward strand.
GGGGGGGCTGTGCTCATGGGAAAAATGTGACGATGAAAATGTTGCAGATGGAATCGCAGGCGATCACACTGCTGATGGAAGTCACCACACTCGAAGTCGTCGCGACGCCCACCCCTACCGCCCCGCCGCGGACCGAGAGGCCCTTGTAACAGGCGATGATCCCGATGAGTCCGCCGAAGAGAAAACTCTTCACGATACCGGCTGTGACATCCTTCACGAGGAGATTTGTCATGACCTGCTCAAGAAAATATTCAAACCCGAGTTGGAGCATTAGATTTGAAATGAAGGCGGCACCGGCAATTCCGGCAATGACGGAGACTACACTCAGACATACCGTGAGCGTGAAAATCGAGAGGAGTCTGGGGGTGACGAGATAACCCAGAGGGCCGATGCCCATTGCCTCGATAGCGTCTACTTCACCATTGGCCTTCATGGCGCCTAGCTCGGCGGTGTATGCCGCTCCGATCCGTGAAGCCAAGACGATCCCCGTGAAAAGCGGCCCCATTTCACGCGTAAACGAAACGGAAACGATGGCTGGCACCAGAGTGACTAACCCGAATCTCTGGAGTTGATAACCTGTCAGTAAAGCCATCGTGAGTCCGACAAAAACCGAAAGAAGAATAATCATCGGAATCGAGCCCACTCCCACGCGGTTACATTGATAAAAAAAATGTTCCCGGCTGAGTGGAGCCCGCCCGGTAGCGACCCGTTCGATAATCTCCGACATCGTCTCCCGGGTCATCCACATCATGCCTCCCAGTGCTTGGAGGACCGATTTTGTCGAGACTCCGATCAAAGACAAAACACTTGCCCCGGTTTTACAGGGATGCAAAAGGGAATCGATAAAGTTCATTTTGAGTGTTTGGGAAGTGAATCGTATGGTGTTGTTTTTTTCTTATAGGCAGTGGGAGGGTGAGTAGTCTCCCCGCGGACTAATGTTTCCCATCCATGAACTCATAGAGATGCCGGGAATAGTCGGGCACATTTACCTTGCGGCTGAGGATTTCACTGACAGTGACACCCTGACCATAGGCACTGTCGATACGGTCTGTCTGGATATTCAGCTCTGCCCCGCCGATGGTGGCTCCACCGTAGAGTCCATCGGTTTCCTTGTAGATAGTCACATCCTGATCGGAGAGCATGCCGCCCTTATGTTCTGACCCACTGTCACTTCCCACAGTCCCGCTGGCTGTGGCGTTCCAGTTAAGTTTTCCGGACTGGGTAAAGATTTTGACAGCGGATTCGCTATTCAAAAGAATAATCATATTGATCGAGGAAACCCCTATCTGCGCGCCGAAACTACCGCCGGTATACCCGACAGGAATGGGAGCACTCCATTGAGGCATCGACAAACTTTTGGCCGCGCCCCGTACCATGACCACACCATCACCGCCTGCTCCACCGACTACCAGCCCGGCCTTGGTAATACTTAATATAGCGATACCCTTAGCTTTTTGAAGTGTGGCTGGAGGAATAGGATGGGCAGATCCTTGTTTGCGACCGAGTATTTCCGTCGCTGATACGACTGTATCTTGGATTGAACTTGCATGGAGTACACCCGTTCCGAGTGTTATAGCCATTAATGACACTCCGAGAGTGAATATTTTTTGAGTCATGTTCATCTGTTTCCTTTGATAGAGTTAATAGGGTCTGCCGCAGATCCCCTGCGTGAAGAACAGAAATCGCGGACTGCATGGGAGATTCCTGTTCATTTGCCTTGTAGGAAAGGTTGAAGTGTCAGCTCGTCTTTAGATATGGGGTATAACCCCACCTGGATGAGAAGTGTCTCTCCCCAAGGATTTTATCCAAAAATCCGTCACGAATGGCGGCATACACATGCTGTGAGTACCCTCCTCTCTCGCAAGAAAATACAACGGTGTCCAAAGAATGGGGTTATAATTTCGCATAAAGGCGTTGGAGTTGAGGGCAGACTTCGTTTAGGGAAGTGGATAAAAGCAGGTGGGCCCTGAGCCAGCGGATGAATTTCAGGCTTCTCCCGAGTCAATCTCACCACCCATTCCAAGACTTGCGGCCAGAGTCGTTGTTGATCTTCTGTTTTTTCTTTTTGCTGCGCCATCCTCTGCTGCCGCCGCTTGGCTTCGGCTAAATTGGTAATCTGCCAGTCTTCTTCCAGATGATCCTCCATGAGTATCATCAGATTGTGGGCTAGACAGATGAACTGAATCTGCATGGCCTTAGTCGTTTCCGTACTGGCCCACGATTTCTTTTCTTCTGATTTGTTTTTAACCTCATCGAAGACCTTCTCGATATCCCAGCGCATCCGGTAGAGATGGGCGATCATTCCCGGGGGTAAGTCCATGTCACTGGTAATGAAGTCATATTCTTCCCCCGACACAGCATCCAGATACTTCACCCGCCGCATCGTCACTCCCGCACTGACCCCCGCTATTCAGAGGGTCATTGACATCGTATGTTCTCATCCCCATCTTCAGCGGCTTCATATTGTCTTTTAGACGGCTGATAAAATAGATCCCCGCCGACTTCTTCCCCCGCCACCACTGCCCGAAATCAATTCCTGCCCGATCCCAGATGATCAATACCTTGGTTCCCTTTGGAGCCTGATGACGCAGATCCTCGGCTGAAAGACTCTTGAGCCCTTTCATATCGTGCTCTTTCTTGGCTAGTACATCCCCGACCTTCAAATGGGCTAGGGCGTGAGTCCGCAGATTGAGGCTCAACAGATGCCCTGTCGCGTATTTGATATCCTTGATTCCTTTGCGCGCATCGTGACAGGCCGCTGCGTGAAAGTGTCCGTCTCCCGCATAAACCTCATAGTCCTGCAAACAGGGGAAACACGCGAGCGCATCGGCCCTTTGCTGAATCATGGCAGGAGCCACTTTTTTCGCGACATCCTGACAGAGTCGAAGTCGTCGTGCACTTTTAAGCGTCTCAAAATAATGACTCAGTTGGGGACACTTCCTGCCCCATGACTCAAAGCATTGGAGAAAACCGCGCCCTGTTTTTTGTTTGGAAATGACCCGCATGACTCCACCCAAAATCCACTCCCAGTCGGTGAGTTTCCCGCATTTTCGGGTGCTCACCAAATCCTTAAATACCTCAGAAAGAGGCTGGAAAAATTGCTCGAACACGGTAGAGTTAATATCTGATAATGGGCGCATAATTTTTTTTTGCCATTTGCGCCTGTAATGCAACATCTTTGTGAGTTATTTTTGATTATAATGCGTCCGTAGCCTCCGCGAGACCCGTTTCAAACCCCCAAAGCCAGAGACTTAATTCAGGGCATTCCCTTATCGAAATATTTGAAGGAATGTTGGACACCGTTGAGAAAATATTATGTCTGCTTTCTTTTCTGTGCATACCCAGATCAAAATCGTAAAAGGCTCGTCCGCGCAATTTGCGCACGATCCTCGGCACAGGTAGGTTAACACCCCATATCATACGGATACGACATGACCCTATAGTGCTGGCATGAAAGTGAATCACAACAAGAAACAACTCAAGAAGCTGACATTTGGGGATTACATCTTAAAGGCTTATAAAACGAGCACGCGCCATACAGCCGGGAGACTGGTGAAG
>JAWXBN010000124.1 GCA_034440155.1 Verrucomicrobiota bacterium
CCGCCGCAATTTCCCCTCGCATGACAGGATCTGTGGCTCGGGCCAACTCATCAGGGGCGAGTTCCAGCCGCGCCAAGGCCATCCCATTCCCGCTCATCCGGTGGTGGCGGACACGAAATTCGTGGAACCCCAGCGAAGACAGGAATTCCTCAGCCATTTCAATCATACCCAGCACCTCCTGCGTGACGGGTTCACCATGGGGAATACGTGATGAGAGACAAGCCATGGCCGGTTTATCGGCGGTAGGAAGGTCTAATTGTTTACTCAAAGCCCGGATCTCCACTTTGGTCATCCCGACCTCCTTCAACGGGGCACGAACGGCAAATTCCACAGCAGCGGCTGCACCCGGCCTGAAATCGCCCACATCATCGGCCATTTCACCATAAACAAGTGTATCCCATTTCTCAGCCTGCGCAATTTGCGTCATCTGGTCAAAAAGTTCATGTTTACAAAAATAACAACGATTCGGGGGATTGTCCGCATAATCCCCATTCTCAAGCTCCCCAGTTTTCACAATCCTGAGGTGGGCCCCGATTTCTTTTGCCAGGCGCACGGCGTCATCAAGTTCCCGCCGGGGGATACTGGGACTGTCTGCAATGATGCCCAGACAATTTGCACCGAGGCAGTCATGAGCCACTTTGAGTAAAAATGAACTGTCCACTCCTCCTGAGTAAGCCAAAAGCACACGCCCCATCCCGTGCAATTTGCTCTTCAGAGCTTCCAGCTTTTCGAGTGTTTGTGTCATGATTATATTCTTTCCGTAAACCTCGGTGGTGGGTGAAGATAAAAACTACTCCTGGATTTGCGACATTCCAGAATAACTCCTAGATGATCCCATCTCCCTCGGCGATCCTGAGTTCCCTGATTTCCTTGATGGCATCCAAGGGATCATCACCTTCACGCACCATAATCCGGCGGAGAACCTCGAGCCCGGCTTCTCGTTCATCCAGGATTACAGAGTCCACACCGAGCTTTTGTAATGCCTCGGCTTGAGCGGAAAATTTAACCCGGGCCACAATATAGAGGTTCCTGTTGATTTTCCGGGCGGTGGTCACAATGGCCGAGGCTATGTCCATGTCAGGAATTGTAATAATCAGGGAACGCGCTTCTTTTGTCCTCGCGAGGCTATGTGTCTCGGTCTGGGCTGCATCGGCATAAAGCGCAAAAACCCCATCCTGTCGGAGGGCTTTCACAGTGCCCGCATTCATTTCAAGCACGAGGAAGGGTTTATGCGTCGCTTTAAAATAATCCACTAGCTTCTGTCCCACCGGGCCGCACCCACAAATAATGGCGTGGTTATTCAGTTCCTCGACAGTCTCGTGGAATGACATTGGGGAACCATGGACACTATTGATAAAGGGTAATTTCTCCATCCATTTGGCTAATGGCATCGCCCATTTCCATAGGATAGGTACCACCCCCATTGTCACCAATGTGACAGAAAGTAAAAGCTGGAACAAATCGTCCCCGATATACCCCTTTGATTTTCCCCATTGTAAAAGGACAAACGAGAACTCCCCTACGGTCGCCAATGACATGGAAGCGATGGAACTCACCCGGGGGGTGTACCCACTTAATAATCCTCCGATAAACCCGATAATATACTTCGACAGAATAGCCAGCCCTGCAATCAAGAGTACCCACCCGAGATGAGTGAAAAGGAATTCCGTATTCAACAACATACCCGCGGAAACAAAGAAAATACTGAGAAAAAAATCTTTAAACGGCAGGATATCCGCAAGGATTTTATGACTATAAATGGATTCGCTGACGACTAACCCCGCGACAAAGGCACCCAATGCAAGGGATAACCCGAGCAAATTCCCCACAAAAGCAATCCCCAGACATAACCCGAGCACCATTATCGTAAAAAGCTCACGGCTCCGCGTGTCAGCGACATATTCCAGGATAAAAGGGATGACGAATTTAGCTAAGAGATACGCAAATAAAAGGAAAAGAACGGCTTTAACAAAGGCCATCCAGAGGGTTCCTGTTACATTATCCCCGCCGGAAATCACGGCAGGAATGATGATCATGGCTGGGACTACAATGATATCCTGGAAAATACTCGTTCCGATCGCTAACTGTGCTTGGGCCGTATTAATCTGCCCGCTTTCGTCAAGCATACGGATAGCGATAGCCGTACTGCTCATGGCTAGGACTAACCCCAAAATCAACCCCATCCCGAGGGAACCGTGGGCAAAGATTTGTTGCATCGAGTAAACCACGGCCAAGGCCCCGCCCATTAAACTGAAAACATAAAAAGTCCCCCCGCGCAAAGCGGCATGCTTCAAACGCTTGAGTTTCGCTAGCGAGAATTCGATTCCTAGGGTAAACATCAGCACGATTACCCCTACCTCGGCCATTAACGAAATCAACTCCTCGTCATGGACAAAATTCAAGCAACCCGGTCCAATAACCACTCCACTGACAAAATAGGCGATAATCATCGACTGCCGAAGGCGGTGGAATACCAATGCCACCAGCACTGTGGCAGCAATCATAATCGCTAAACTGGCAAATACCGAGGTCTCCTCCATAAGAGTGGCTAGGAATAGCAAGTTCCCCGCCCCTTGAAAACCCTTATTCAAAGAAATTCAAACACGACTCAAAGCAATTTGCTCGGAAAAACAGGCTGCCAAAAGTGGAAAATCCGTCTCTGAACCGTGATCCGGTATAAAAAAAGTTTTACGAAGGGCCAAAAAAAGCTAGGGTGTAAATGTCATCCCGCTATGAGAAGATTATTCCCTCCCATATATATAACGGTTTTTTTGATCTTCATGGCCGCCCCGGCTGTGTTCATGCACGCCCAAAGCCCGAAAAAACAGACGGAGGCAGCCATTTCCGTCAAAAAGGGATTAAACGACACAGAGCTCAGTGAAGTCGTCGGCATCCTGAAGTCTAAATTTGCCATGCCCTCCGCCGTGACCGATGCGAGTCTAGATGCCGCTGCACTAGCAGGAATCGTGGCTAGCCTCTCGCCTGGACTCGAAGTTTCCGATAAAAAACCCGAGCTAGTAAATCAGCCAGGCCCCTCCCCTTCCCGCAGCGAACTCATGCCAGGAGATATATCCTATGTTTATTTGGCGGACTTCAGCCCGGAATCCATCAAAATACTCGAAGATGCCGTGAGCAAAATGCCTGTAACAACCAAAGGCTTTATCATCGATACACGATTTTCGAAAAGTGTAGACTTTAAAGCCGCTGCAGAAGCCGCTTCATTTTTCGTCGGTCCAGGGAGGAATCTTTTTAAACTTCAAAATGCCCAGAATGTCGTAACGCGCACTTATGTCACCGCCCAAAATCCTAAGTCAAATCTGGACATCCCGGTCATGATCTTGATCAATAGTGATACATCCGGGGCTCCGGAGACATTTGCCTTTAGCTTGAAAGAGCAAAACCGCGGATTACTCGTCGGGAGCCAATCTTCCGGTAAAGCCGCTCTCTATAATGATATGCAGCTCAAAAATGGGCGTTGGCTTCGGATTGCCACGGAAATGGCACTTTCATCCCATGGCACCCCCATTTTCCCCAAAGGCATCCAACCCGATATTAGCGTTGACCCCGCCCTTGAAACGGAAAGGATGATTCTTGTCCAAGCCGCTACCAAAAACAACATTTCCGAATGGATTATAGAGACCGATAGTCGCAAACGATTGACGGAGGCCAGCCTTGTCCGGAATGAAAACCCTGAAATCGATAATATGATCGAGGCGGCTAATAATAAGAAGAAGGAAAATAAAACCGTAGAACCGGCAACAACCGCTCCCCGAGACCGTTGCCTCCAGCGCGCCATTGACGTAATCAAGGGGATTCAAGTGCTTAATCCCTCTACCCCCACGCAAAAGTAACAATTCCGAAGCTTGCAATACAGGCTTAAATGGATAGGATCCACCCTTTCCAAAAAATCCAGGATTTTGATCTGTTATGCTTAATGAAATCAAATACAAGGCAGCGACCCTGATCGAGGCTCTCCCGTATATCCAGAAATTACGGGGACAAACCGTCGTCATTAAATACGGTGGAGCCGCCATGGAAGATCCCCTGCTCGTCGAGAGTACCTTACGGGATATTGTTTTTCTCGAGGCTGTCGGGATTAACCCCGTGATCGTTCACGGGGGAGGCAAAGCCATTTCCGCCGAAATGCAAAAAGCCGGATTAAAACCTGAATTTATCGAAGGCATGAGGGTCACAGACAAAGCCTCCATTGATATTGTGGATAGTGTGCTCTCAAACGTGATTAATCCCGCCATTGTGGATAAAATCATGCGTTTGGGTGGCAAAGCAAAAGGACTTTCCGGAAAAGATATTTTCGAGGCGGATAAAATGTGGCTAGAAAAGACTGACGGCCAAAAAGTCGATATTGGATTCGTCGGGGAGGTTCACCGCGTCAAGGCAGCCACACTCATGGATCTGATCCACCAGGAAATCGTCCCCTGCATTTCCCCTGTAGCCAAAAGTAAACAAGGCGAGGTCTATAATATTAATGCTGACGTCGCCGCCGCCCAGACAGCCATCGCGGTAGAGGCTAAAAAACTGATTTTTATCTCGGATGTAAATGGTATTATGCTCGACCCGAAAGATGCGAACTCGGTTATCCCGACATTAAACATCAAAGAAATTCAAGACCTGAAAAAAAGCGGGGTCATCTCCGGGGGGATGCTGCCGAAAGTTAATTCCTGCATCAAAGCCTTGGAAAGTGGGGTGGAAAAGATCCATCTTATCGACGGACGCATTCCCCACTCCATGCTCTTAGAGATATTCACCGACTCCGGAATCGGCACTCAAATCCTTAAATCATGACTACGACACAGACCCCCACTCCACCCGCAAATCCTGCGGAACAAAAAATCCTTAATGACTTCGAGAAATATGTCGTTCCTAGTTATGGAAGGACTCCCCTTGTATTGACCAAAGGTGACGGTCGCAGGGTATGGGATATTAATGGAAAGGGGTATCTGGATTTCGGAGGTGGGATCGCTGTCGATTGCCTCGGTCACGCACACCCGGCCATGGCACGTGCGATTGCCAAGCAGGCCAAACAACTCATTCACGTCTCTAACCTCTATTATACCGAATCCCAGGGGAAACTAGCCAAGAAACTCGTTAAACTCATGGGCCCGGGCAAAATCTTTTTCTGTAATTCCGGTGCGGAAGCTAATGAAGGCCTTTATAAACTCGCTCGGATCGCAGCTAATGCCAAAAGCAAAGAGGGTGACGAGAGAAGGTACGAGATCATTACAGCCCTCGACTCTTTCCATGGCCGGACTATGGCTGGTATTGCGGCGACGGGGCAGGAAAAAATCAAAAAGGGGTTTGATCCTGCCGTACCCGGATTTGTCCATGTCCCCTATAACGACCTTGAAGCAGCGGAAAAAGCCATCACCCCACGGACAGCCGCCATCTTGATCGAGGGGATCCAAGGCGAGATTGGAATCATACCGGCCACAGCCGAATACCTTCTGGGCCTGCGCAAATTGTGCGATAAACACGGAATACTCCTCATGATCGATGCTGTGCAGTGCGGTTTTTGGCGGACGGGCAAATTCCAGAGCTATGAAAAAATCCTAGAAGGCCATCCTGACGCTGAAAAGTTTATCCCCGATGCAGTTTCCATGGCAAAATCCCTCGGTGGTGGTTTCCCCATCGGATGCTTCTGGATCCGTAAAAAGTACCAGGACTCACTCCGACCCGGCATGCATGGCACGACTTATGGGGGAAACCCCCTGGCTTGTGCGGCCTCTTTGAGTGTGATTAAAATCATCGAAAAAGAAAATCTTGTAGAGAATATTAATACCAATGGTGAATACCTCTTGGGCAAATTGCGCACTTTAACCGGACACAATGCGATCAAGACCGTTCGCGGATTCGGATTCCTGATTGGTATTGAGCTTACTCAGGAAGCTAAACCCGTCATTACCGCCTTGATGGAAAAGGGATTAATTGTGATTCCGTCTGGAACACACCGGATCAGACTCTTACCCGCCTATAACACCACCCGCGAAGAAATCGATGAAGCCTTTGGCATCATTTCTTCTGTCCTGAAACCGGGTGCATAATCATTTCCCCTAAATCAAAAGGAGTCACTCGTCATGAATCATTTACTTTCGCTTGAAACAATGGAACTGGAAGATTTCAAAGAAGTCTTTGCCTTGTCTGAAATTGTAAAGAAGGAGCGGGGATCACATTCCTCCCAACCACTTAAAGGGCAGACTTGGGGTTTGATTTTCTCCAAATCATCGACACGCACACGTGTCTCATTTGAAGTCGGTGTCCGCGAGCTAGGAGGGGAAGCCCTTTTCCTGAATGCCAATGACATACAGCTCGGCCGCGGTGAACCGATAAAGGACACCGCCCGTGTCTTGGGACGTATGATCCACGGGGCTATCATCCGCACATTTGCCCAAGCGGATGTGGAGCAATTTGCGCAGTATGGCAATATCCCGACAATTAACGCACTGACTGATGATGAACACCCCTGCCAGATCCTGACTGATATTTTCACCTTCGGTGAGATCCTGCGTAAACGAGGCGAAAAAGGCCATGTCGAGGATTTAATCAAAAACTGTGTCATCACGTTTATCGGGGATGCCGCCTGTAATGTGCCTGTCTCGTGGGTATTTGCAGCGGCGAAATTGGGTTTTGAACTGCGTTTGGCAGCTCCGAAAAAATACCAACCCTCAGCGCTGATTCTCGATCGGGCGCGCAAATTGTCCGTGCCAGGAGCAAAAATTATTCTAACTGAAGACTTAACCGCCGCCGTACAAGGTGCCGACATGCTTTATACGGATGTCTGGGTCTCGATGGGCAAAGAATCTGAAGCTCAGGAACGAATCGATGAGCTGGGCGACTACCAGATAAATGATGAATTGCTCGCAAAAACAGGCAAAGACACCGCCGTCATGCACTGTTTACCCGCCTATCGCGGGAAGGAAATTAGCGAAGGATGTTTCGAGAAAAACGCCGCCACAATTTTCAACCAAGCGGAAAATCGGCTCCATGTCCAGAAGGCTATCTTGAGCCTGATGAAGAAAGAGGCTTGATAAATCGGCAAATCAAGCTAGCAATACAATCTCAAATTTATGGCCAAAGACGACGTGATTCAAATGGAAGGTGTGGTGACGCAGGTGCTCGCAGGGACAATGTTCCGTGTGAAGCTCTCGCAAGGCCATGAGGTACTCGCCCACATATCGGGCAAGATGCGTAAACATTTTATCCGGATCGGTATCGGTGACAGAGTCTCCCTCGAGATGTCCCCTTACGATCTGACTAAGGCACGCATCACCTACAGGATGTAGCCTGTATGTCTCTTCCGGATTTGATTCGACAAGACAGGGGTGTTTTGTAGGAATAGAGTCCTTATGAGCACACCTGCAAAATTCCGTTTCCACCTGATCCCAAATGCCCATCTTGATCCTGTCTGGTTATGGGACTGGCGTGAAGGCATGAATGAGGCCATCACTACTTGCCGCACGGTCTTGGACCTGATGGATGAATTCCCCCAATTGACCTTTATCCGTGGTGAATCAGCGATTTACGAACATCTGGAAAAATACGACCCTGCGACATTCAAGCGCATTAAAAAAATGGTCAAGGCAGGAAGATGGGATTGTGTAGGCGGATCCTATATCCAACCAGACACGAATCTCCCGCAAACGGAAACTTTCATTCGTCATTATCAAAAAGGCCAACGTTACTTCCTCGAAACTTTCGGGCAAAAGGTGAATGTGGCTTGGGCAGCTGATTCCTTTGGTCATAGTGCGGGACTACCGGAGATCTTACTCGCATCAGGTTTCGATGCCTATTGTTTCGGACGTCCCCAAAGGGAATATATGCCACTGCCCGAACCCGCCTTCTGGTGGGAAGCCCCGAGTGGACAAAAAATCCTCAGCTACCGGAATGAAACAGGTTGGTATGGTTGTGAACGTGATGAGATGGGGAAGAGACTCGACATTGCTTTAGAACACTATTCCAAATTCAACCTGACAAATTGCTCTGTTTACTTCGGCCTCGGTAACCATGGCGGTGGCCCCATCCGTGAACACATTCTGGACATTGAAAAATGGAAAGAATCACATCCTGAAGTAGAAGTCATCTATTCCGGGCTCCACCGCCTGATCGATGATCTCCAGGAAGAAGCCCTGCAAAAAGGTGAGAACTTTCTCCCCACCCATAAAGGTGACCTCGGCTATTGTTTGCGGGGATGTTATGTATCCATGGGCCGATTCAAGAACCTTTACCGAAAAGCAGAGAATGAGGTTATGCGTGCTGAAAATACAGCTACTGCCATTTCCGCCGCGGTTGAGGACAAGAAAACGGTACGCAACAAGCTTGATACAGCTTGGGAGTCGATCCTTTTTAACTCTTTCCACGATATTCTCCCGGGCTCCAGTGTGGAACGCACTTATATCGATCAATCGGCTTGGACGAGCATGGCCTTTCACCTAGCGCAAAAGGAAGAATTCCACGCATTAAACCTCCTGAGTGAAAAAATCGACACAACGGTCAATAAACCTGAAGGGAACTTCCCCAGCGCTGTTCCCATCGTTATCTGGAATCCTCATCCCTATGAATATTCCGGACCGGTCGAATTCGAAATCAATCTCGATTATCGTCCCGTATGGGCTTACCGCACAAAAGCCAGTGAGGTCCCCGTCCGTGTCACTGATGCAAATGGCAAAGTCTTACCCCATCAAAAAATAGCCGTTGACCATCTTTTCTTTCCACAGGACGCTTGGCGTACAAAACTTGTCGTCCCCGTCAAAATCCCGGCTTTTGGATGGACTGTCGTCGAAGCTGGCTGGGTCGAGGGCTCTGAGAATCCCACACGCATGTCACACGGGGTCTGGGGCGAAAATGGCCACGCAATTTGCTCGGAGGATATCCGGATCGAAGCTCATAAGGGAAAACGAGGACTTCAAATTACTAAAAACGGTAAGAGTCTCTTTGACCATGACGGTCTGACTTTTCAGACTTTTGAAGATGTCTTCGGCTCTTGGGGTGGCCACTTTGAAGAGGCCGAATCCATTGATGTCTCTAAAGTCATCCATCAATGGCATATCTCCGATGTGAAAATCCTGGACCAAGGCCCTGAAAAAGCAACTCTCTGGGTGAAATATATTGCTGGTTACTCAGGTATTGATTTAACCATCAGCCTTTATGCTGACCGGGATGCCATTGATTGCCATGCCCGCGTTTTGTGGAATGAACGAGCTGCCCGTTTAAAAATGATCCTGCCTTGTGATACGCAAAGTGCGGAATTTGAGGTGCCCGGTGGCACAGTAAAACGGGGACCAAGTGGCGAGGTGCCTGGTGGTCGATGGGTGAAGATTGATTCAGCCAAGGGGTTTTTGGGTTTTGCCAGTGACTCGATATACGGGTTCGACATCAAAGATAACCTTTTCAGGGCTTCACTTCTCCGTTCAAGCAGATACGCCCAGAGTGATAATATCTCTGCGGAAGGACTTCCTTGGGCAGCCGTCCAGGATTTGGGTGAACACCAATTCAAATTCATTCTGACCACTGATGAGATGAATCTTGAAATACTATCTGACCAGCTTGAGCAGCCACTCTTCACGCAAATTGCTCCTCCGAGCAAGGGGGAATGGCCTCGCTCTGGCGGTTTACTCTCTATTCAGGCTAAAAATCTATCTTTATTGGCTTTAAAGGCGTCTCCTGACAAGAAAAGCATCATCATCCGCCTCAAAGAAACCGCCGGGAGGAAAACAAAGGCAACTTGTTCGTGGCTTGGAAAAATGGTTAAACTCGGAGAAATCAAACCTTACTCCATCGCGACTTTTAGGCTAAATAAGAATAAAAGCGGACAATGGACAGCGATCGAAACTACTTTGATTAAAGAATAGTACATTTGTCATCGGGTTTTTACTGTGGATGCTCGCGGTGACATGTTCACCTTATACTCCGCCGGCTTAATCGGAGCTCTAACAGGAAGATCTCATCCCTCCTTTAGAGGGGGGATGGAATACGGCGTGGGTATCGTATTGGATTTCCATTTTCAGCATGGAAATTCATATCATTTCACTCATCAAACGACACGACGCTAGAATCAAAATCAATTTCACATCCGAGTATTACATGTCTGAAAGAGGGAGATTCGTATCAGGAAAATGATTTTTAAAAATATATTTTAAAAATATTTTATTCATCTACACGGGATCATTAGTAACCCCTAAAAAATATTTCATCTTCAATAAGGTTGATTTCATCAGAAAATAAAAAATGAAAAATAACATGAAGATAATAAAAATATAAAATCATAATCATGCTGTAAATAAAGGATGAATCACACTTTTGAAAACAGGTGTATTTTAAAAATATTTTTCATAAATTAAAAAAAACTCACCAAGACATGTGTTTTTCATTTTAAATTCCCTCTTCAATCATGGAGAAAATAAAAATAAACATGTAAAAAATAATTCACCTGAATGTGACTCTAGTATTGACGATTGATGAAAGATTTTTTATGTATCTCTGTGTGCAAGCATTACTTGCACTTCCTCTTTTCGAGGAACGAAGGGGGTGAATATGCATGCCTGTTAAAAAAGCTAAAAAATCAGCGGTCAAAAAGGCTGTTAAGAAAGTTGTGAAGAAAGCCGCAAAAAAAGCGCCAGCCAAGAAAAAAGTAGCCGCAAAAAAGAAAAAGTAATTACTCTTTTTGAATAAATCGAAGAGAGAGGTAACCCCTCTCTCTTTTTTTTGTGTCCCGATTTCATGAGGGGGCAAGTTTATCCATGATTATAACAATCACACTCAATCCTTCTATTGATAAAACCCTGATTGTGGACAAGCTCCGACATAATGTCCGGGTTTTCTCGAAATTTTATCCGCCCGAACCCGGCGGAAAAGGCATTAATATCAGCAAAGTCCTGAATGTCTTGAAGATCGAAAATAGGGCTTTCGTGGTCCTCGGCGGTAATAATGGGCATCAATTCTCTGAGCTTTGTCATAAAGGTCATTTACGTCTCTCCACGGTCCCTATTTCTGGGGAAACCCGCGAGAATATCACCCTTTTAGTGGGGACTTCGCACTTAAAAGAATATAAAATTAATAGTTCAGGGCCTAAAATCAGCCTAAAAGAATCTCTACTAATCAAAAAACACCTATCCAAATCCATTAATACATCATCGTGGGTAACGATTGGAGGGAGTCTTCCTCCAGGATTAAATGAAAACATCTTTATCAAAATGATCACTGAGGCATGTGCTATTGGCACAAAGATTATCTACGATGGTGAATCAAAAAAATTCCTTGAAAGGAATGGGAAAAGGATTTTCTTGGTTAAGCCGAACCGCCATGAGTTATCACGATTAACCGGGGATAACCCAAGATCGATCGCGCAATTTGCAGCATCAGCGGGAAAGTTACTCCGTACCGGTATCTCCCACATTCTCCTCACCTTGGATGCGGATGGTGCGTTATGGGTTAATGCCGAGGGGGTATGGCATGCTCGTAGCCCCGCAGTGCAGATCAAAAGTACGATAGGCGCGGGGGACAGTACCATTGCCGGGGCAATCGCTGGCTGGGATCAAGGGGGAGGAGTACCCCGGGCACTTGCGATGGCTGTAGCTTGTGGGACAGCTACAGCTATGTGTCCGGGATCATCCGTCAGTGACGCTTCAGCGATCAAAAAACTTTTTACCCAAATCAAAATCAAACAACTTTTCTCTTAATGCATATTCCCGGCCCATTCGATCTTCTCATCTGGAGCAAAAGATTTTCCTTTTGGTACCATGGCTTGAAGAAAAAAGTCTGGCATCATCCGTGTGGTGATATCACCTATTGGAGAGGCGGGCATGGGAAACAAATTGTTCTCATCCATGGATTAGGAGGCAGCACGATACAAGACTTTGCCAATCTGGCTATCTCATTATCTTCCCAGCATGAGGTGATCTCGCTAGACTTACCCGGGTTCGGATTATCTCGGAAAGTCAATTTCAAGCAATCCATCGAAAACCATGTCGCACTCGTGCATGACTTCCTTAAAATCCAAGGGATCAAACAACCTGTGCTCATTGGCAACTCCATGGGTGGATGGATCACAATGAGTTACTGCCTGACACACCCCGGACAAATTGAAAAGATCATTCTACTGGCCCCTGCGGGTATCGACTTTGATCCCCCTCCCCCCGAGATTTTCCTGCCTGAGAAGACTGAAGACATGAACCGCCTCTTGAAATACCTTATCTATCATCCTCCTGTGCTCAATAGATGGATATTGCGTGACTGGTATCACTTCATGGCCAACCGCAGGGATGCCATTCAAGACATGATTAATCAAATGCTGACTCGCACTGAAATCCTTTCAGAAGTACAAATCCGCCAAATCAACCAATCTACATTGATTATTTTTGGAATTAATGACCGTATCATTCCGTCAATAACAGGAGAAAAGCTCCATCAATTCATCTCAAACTCTGAATTGGTGATTTATGCTGATTGTGGACATCTGGTTCAAGCGACTCATTTTAAGGAGGTTTTAACCAAAATATTGGATTTTCTATCCAATCATCGCTGACCGAGTAATAATGATAGAAATCTTTTGAATTTTAGGTTTTGCGATTCCGTCAGGACAATGTAATCTATCATCTCATGAAAACATACCTTTTGATCAGTGTAATAACTTTAGCAATGATTAACCAGGGTTCCGCGCAGAGCTCAACTACCCCGTCCGCGCCAGCCACACCAACAACAAACCAATCTACCAGCGTGGCGGCGACACCTGCAAAAACCCCCGACGGAAAACCACAAATTGTCGAGCTCAAAAATGGTCTTAAATATATCGACCTCGTCGTGGGAGATGGTGCTCTGGCAACCGTTGGTTACCGGGTAAAAGTCAATTACAAGGGGGAACTTGAAGATGGCACCGTATTTGACAGTTCAATCGGTCGCGACCCGTTTGTTTTTAAACTCGGCATGGGTGAAGTCATCGATGGCTGGGATGAGGGAGTTGAAGGAATGAAAGTCGGGGGGAAAAGAAAACTCATAGTCCCCGGAAAATTAGCTTATGGTAAAAAGGGGATTCCAGGGCGTATCCCTCCTGATGCCACCTTGATTTTTGAAGTTGAACTCTTACAAGTCAAATAATCGAGAATGAGCGCCCCTTGTTATGGAGCGTTAACACACAGTGACTATTTTCCAATGTCAGTCTCCTCCCACTCCAAAAAGAGAACCCCTGTCAAAACCCTCATATTATTCTTGATAATGGGGATAGCGGGATATGGGATATATCGTTATTTCAGTAATAACCCGTCCTATGATAATGAGCTCCCGATAACGGAATCAATCATCAAGGCAGATATCGAAAATGCCGTCACAGCCACAGGTATGCTAGAACCCAGTGAGTATGTCGATCTCGGGGCGCAAGTGTCAGGCACACTCCAAAAAATCAATTGTAAAATCGGCGACATCGTCAAAAAAGGCGATTTACTGGCACAAATCGACCCGGCGTTATATCTGGCACGAGTACAAGAAGATGAGGCTAATCTTCTCAACCTCAAAGCCCAGCTTGACTCTAGGGAAGCAGCTGCATCTTTTGCCGGGCAAACCCATAGCCGCAATCAAAAACTCCTCAAGGCAAATGCAGTAAGCGAACAAGTCGCCCAAGAATCTGAATCTACTCATCTACAGGCACTTGCCAATCTAGAGTCCCTTAAGGCCCAAATCAAGCAGGCAGACGCGACACTTGCAGCCAGCCAGGCAAATCTTGGTTACACGAAGATATTTGCTCCCATTGATGGCACGGTTATTGATATTCTCGCACGTGAAGGCCAGACTCTCAATGCAAACCAAACCACTCCCAATCTCATGCGCCTGGCTAATTTATCAGTCATGACCATCCAGGCAAAAGTCTCGGAAGCTGACATCTCAAAAATCTCCTCTGGGATGGAGGCTTATTTTACTACTCTCGGTAATCCTGATCAAAAATATTATGGCAAGGTAACACAGGTGCGACCCACCCCTGACTCAACAAATGCCCCTGTCTTTTACAATGTACTCTTTAATGTAAATAATGATAAGGGCACATTAATGCCACGAATGACCGCACAAGTCTATTTTTTGATTTCTAAAGTCAACCAAGTGATTGTAATGCCCTTAAAAGCATTGGACTACAGTAAAAGTCAGAAAAAAGTCTCCCTGAATCCGAAAAAAAACCCCAACTCGCCCGACACAAATCAAACCGTCTATCTCCTAAAAGGCGACCAAGTCAAAGTTATTCCTGTACAGATAGGGATCACCAACCGTTTGAATGCTGAAATTTTATCCGGCCTCAAGGAGGGTGATGAGGTCGTCGTCGGTCCAATCAAGGATGACTCCAAAAAACCACGTCCGAGGATTATGTGGCGTTAAACCAGCTGCAAGGCTTACTCCGATGAACCCGTCTGCCTCCTTAACTCCTGATATCCAAGAACCCCGAGCCTTACTGACTTTATCTGATATTCGAAAATCATATCCTTCCGGCGATTCCCACCTAGAGGTCCTACACGGAATCAATTTGGTCATTCATGAAGGTGAATTCCTGGCTATTATGGGTCCTTCAGGCTCTGGTAAAACTACATTGATGAATTTATTAGGATTAATGGACACAGCCTCATCGGGAAACCTTTTAATCGATGGTGAGCCTGTTAAAGAAATGACCGAGGATCAGAGGGCTGAAAAGAGGTGCCTACTTTATGGTTTCATCTTTCAACGATATAATCTCCTGAATACCGCCTCTGCGTTGGAGAATGTTGAAGTTCCTGCCATTTATGCCGGGGTTCCAAAACGCCAAAGGGATATGAAAGCGATGGCTATCCTGAGTTCTTTAGGCTTAGAAAAAAGATATTCCCATCGTCCCATGCAAATGTCTGGCGGAGAACAACAACGTGTAGCCATAGCGAGAGCTCTTATTAATGATGCGAAAATTATCTTGGCAGATGAGCCAACAGGCGCGCTTGATAGCCACAACGGCTCTGAGGTGATGGATAAACTGCTCCAGCTCCACGCCTGCGGAAAGACAATTATCCTGATTACCCACGACCCGGACATTGCATCTAATGCCCATCGCATTATCCGGATTATGGATGGAAATATTATTTCTGACGAATTGAATCCACACTTTAATGGGCAAGGCAGGGTAACTCCTTTGCATGAACTTCCGGTTAATACTAAAAATTCCTCAAGCGCAACCCGTATACCATTTTCGGATATCATCGAGGCGGCAAAAACGGGAGTCCGTTCCCTACGCGCAAATCTGTTCCGGACTTTTTTAACAATGCTCGGGATTATTATCGGAGTAACATCAGTTATCACCATGCTCTCTTATGGCGAAGGAGCTAAAACGGAATTAATGAAAATAATCACGAAAATGGGCACCAATATTCTCCGGGTTTATCCCGGTGCCAATAGGGGCGAAGAAGCACAATTAAACGAAAATGATGTCACCGAACTCAAGAAAATCGATAATATTGAACATATCGTCCCCATGCTCATCGGTAACCAACTCATCCGCTATCAAGATAAAATCCACCGGACAGGAGTGAGTGGACTAACACCAGACTTCCTCGAATTAGAGGACCGAGTCCTCCTGCGCGGCCATTTTTTTAATGATCATGACTACCGCACTTCATCAGCTGTAGTAGTCCTCGGTGCTCGAGCATCAAATACACTTTTTGGTGAAGAGATCAATCCGGTGGGGAAATATATCCTCATTAATAATAGTCCATTCCTGGTCATCGGGGTCGTTACAGTCAGCGGCGGATCCGCTGCCGGCCAAGACAGGGAAGATGATGTCGTGCTCATCCCTTTAACCACAGCTCGTGCAAGGCTTTTTGGCAACATTTCGCTTAGTCAAATAGGCATTAAAGTAAATGACATTAAAAATGTGAACAAAGCCCAAACAGATATTCGTGCTGGGCTCATGAAAATAAGGCAAGAAGAAAACTTTCGCATATTTAACCAAGCCCTCATGCTGGATAATGCCATCAAAGCCCAATCAACTTTTACTATTTTACTCGGATCAATCGCCGCAATTTCACTATTTGTTGGAGGCATTGGGGTTATGAATATCATGTTGGTGAATGTGGTGGAAAGGACAAGGGAAATAGGCATACGCATGGCCTCAGGGGCTAGGAGCAAAGATATTCAGCTCCAATTCCTTAGTGAATCGGTGATTGTCTGTTTAATCGGAGGAATCATCGGTGTCGGCCTTGGGGTAGGAGCTTCACTTTATGGGCCTGCGATGAATGAAGCGAAACCAGTATTGACTCTCTGGCCAATCATTGTTGCATTTGTCTGCGCGTTTTCTACCGGTGTCGTTTTTGGATTTTGGCCGGCACGGAAAGCCTCAAAACTCGATCCCGTGATCGCATTGAGTTCGGAATGATTTTATGAAGAATCAGAAATTGGCATTTCAC
Source organism: Verrucomicrobiota bacterium (assembly GCA_034440155.1). Lineage (NCBI taxonomy): Bacteria > Pseudomonadati > Verrucomicrobiota > Verrucomicrobiota bacterium. The sequence goes on from JAWXBN010000124.1 coordinate 16,413, forward strand.
CTCATTATTTTAATTTTATTTCTTGTAGCCCGAGTTGATGCTTCGGATCAAACCATACAAACAAAAACAGTGACGCACATTGCGATCATTTGGTTAAAAAAAACTGCGGCCTCGGACTCTCGGGATGCTTTAATTAATGCGACAAAAGGGGGTTTAAAAATTCCAGGCGTCAAATCCGTGCAGGTGGGTTCTGCGATTCAATCGGAAAGACCTGTCGTTGACTCTAGTTACGATTTGGGCGTATCTATGGAGTTCGAGAGCTTGCAAGCCCTCAGAAACTATGAACAGAACCCTATCCATAAAAAGTCTGATGAAGATACTTTGAAACCCTTGGCCTCAAAATTTATCATCTATGATTTTGTGAATGAATAAGAACATCCCCCTATTTTTTCTCTGCGTACTTTTTGCCTTGGCAATAAGCGGGTGTGCTCTTCCCAAAAAACAACCTACGGAAAGCCCTGTCAATACTCCCGGCCAATGGCCTGCAGCCGGGAATAATAATAAGGGGTCGGTCCAGAATGATTGGATTACGACTTTTAATGATAAAAAACTAGTGGAAATCACCCAAGAAGCTGTCTCTCAAAACTTCGACCTTAAAGCCGTGGCTGCCCGGATGGAGGCGGCCAAAGCAAATGCCCGAATTGCGGGAGCAGATATTTATCCCCATGCAAATGCGGGCTTGCAAGGAGGACGTAACGATCAACCATGGGTGGATCTAAACCCCATCGATTCCGGGGCGCTTTCCTTGAATCTTAGTTGGGAAATTGATGTTTGGGGAAGAATCCGGGCGACTAAAAAAGCGGCGGCGGCAGAGTCAATCGCCAGTCAGCTCGACTATGCCGGGGCACGACTCTCCCTCGCTGGTTTGGCTGCTAAATCATGGTTTGTATTGGTAGAAAGCGAATTACAAGTCAAAATCGCCCAAGACGATGTCGTCTCCATTAAACAAACCTATGATCTGACAGAAGAACGTTTTAAATTTGGAGCAACCTCCCAATTTGATGTAAAGCTCATCGGTGCCACACTTAAAGCCTCAGAGATTAATCTTGTTCAACGGAAGGAAAATCTCGAAAAGGCAAAACGTGATCTTGAAGTGGTTCTGGCCCGGTTTCCCGGCGGGACGATTAGCAGCTATCAGGAACTCCCTCCATTAATAGCAAAGGTACCTGCAGGACTTCCGTCTGAATTACTGATGAGACGTCCCGACCTGCGTGCGGCAGAATGGCGGTATTTTGCCTCGGAGAATCGGGTTTTTTCAGCCAAGGCTGAACGACTGCCAAGAATCAGCCTGACATCATCAATCGGGACATCATCTGAGAATCTGAAAAGTATTTTTGATAATGAAACAACCTTCTGGAATATCATCGGGAATCTTACCCAACCAATTTTTGAGGGAGGGCGGATCGCTGGTCAAATCCAATTTAACCAAGCCCAACAAAAACTTGCGGCTATGGAATACGCCCAACTGGTTTTAAATGCTTTTAAGGAAGTGGAAATTGTTCTCGTGAAAGAAAATACGCTTGCAGAACGGGAGGTGTTACAATCCGAGGCATACCAACTGCTCAAACAGGCATATTCAATTGCAGAGGAACAATATAAAGCAGGCCAAACCGATATTATCGCATTACAGGAGGCCCAACGGAATATGCTCAATTCTCGGTCGTCCCTTTTGACCATCAAGCGACTCCGTCTTGAAAACAGGGTGGATCTTTTTCTGGCGCTTGGCGGCGATTTTACCACTCCGCCGGAACCATTCCCGGTACCAGTAAACAAACAAAAGAAAAAGAAACCTTAATTTTGGCAATCCGGGCAAACCCCATAAAATTCTAATTCATGGTAAAGATTTTTAAATCCTGATTTCTTTTCAATATCCTCTTCGAGCTTACTCACCGGACAGTGTATATCCAAATCCTTTATATCACCACAATTCGAGCAAATTAAATAGTCACGGTGGTGGTGACCGGGCGCATTCAAGAAATAATGCATGCTTCTCGTATGAAGTCCAAGTTTACGGACAAGACCGATTTTTTCCAAGCGACGGAGCAAACGGAAAATAGTTGCAGGATCACAGGTTCCGGTAAGATCAGGATCCTCCGCAAGCTTTGCCCAAGACACAGGCCGGTCGTTTTTCGCCAGATACAGGAGGAGCGCCTCCAATGAACGGGTACGTCTGAGGGATTTACTCCTACAGAAATCCAAAGCCGAAATTACCACTTTTTCGGATTGATTAATGTTTTTCATAGATAATTTACTCATGACATTTTTTCCAGTCAGGACTACCGCCAAGATAATCCCTTATTCTTCTTCGTCTTGATACAGACCTGCATAAATCCCTTTTTGCGCAAGTAACCCCTCATGGGTACCGGATTCCACAATACACCCTTTTTCGAGGACATAAATTTCATGGGAATTTTTAATTGTGCTTAACCTGTGGGCAATCGAAATCACTGTCCTTCCCAAACAGGCTTCATCAAGGGCCCTTTGTACCGCCCTCTCACTCTCTGTGTCCAAGGCAGAAGTCGCCTCGTCGAGAATCAGGATTTGCGGATCTGTAATGATCGCACGGGCTATGGCGATTCTCTGTCTCTGTCCACCGGATATCTGCATTCCCTTTTCACCCACCTTTGAATCATACCCGTGAGGCATTTTTTTAATAAACCCTTCAGCATGAGCGATTTGTGCAGCCCTGACGATCTGTTCATGAGTCGCATCAGGTTTTCCATAGGCAATGTTGGCTGCAATCGTGTCATTAAAGAGAATCGTTTCCTGCGAAACTATGCCGATCTGCCCGCGTAATGATGATTGGATCACCTCTTTGATATCAGTTCCATCAATCAATATCCTTCCTTCCGTGGGGTCGTAAAAGCGGCAGAGCAAATTGCCTATCGTCGTTTTTCCACTCCCGCTTCTTCCCACCAATGCGATAATCTTCCCCTTAGGAATCGTTAGGTTAATATTTTTTAACACTTTTTCCTCGGCATAACAAAAAGATATATTTTCGAGCTGTATATCAGATGTGAAACGTGGCAAAACCGAGGCCCCGGGTTTATCTCCCACCGTTTGTTTCTGGTCAATAATCTCAAAAATGCGTTCAGCACTTGCTGCTGCATTTTGTAATGTAAGATGGATCTTACTGAGGGCTTTCGTCGGACTATAAAGCACAAACATACCCGCCATGAATGCAAAAAGGTCAGAAGGATCCATTCCACTCAAGAATATATAGATAAAAAGCATGCTGACCCCCATGGCCCCCAGCATCTCAATAATCGGGCTTAATATGGTATTTGAACGAACAATTCTCATCGTATGATAAATCAGCCTATTGGAATTATTTTTGAATTTTCCAATTTCATAATCTTCACGGCAAAATGCTTTTACCACACGTACTCCCGTAAAACTTTCATGCACAATGCTATGCAATTCACCGAGGTTTTTCTGGCTGGCACGACTGTCAATACGGACCTTTTTCCCGTAAACCACAATCGGAAGCAGGCACAATGGGAAAAAAACGAATGCCAGCAGTGATAATGTCGGATTCAACATAACCAGAGCCACTAATGCCCCAATCAAGGTTAGCGGCTGTTTGACCAGATCTGCCACCAGATTCACCACCGCACGCTGGATTTGTCCTGTATCATTATTGATCCTGGAGATCAAGTCTCCGGTAGAGCTCTTTGTATAAAAGGCCATGGATAAATTCAAAATATGTTCATAAAGATTATTTCTAATATCCATGACCACCCGGACACCCACCCAGCTGAGAAGATAACCGTTCAAATAATTAAATATCCCCCTGATCGCAATGATCCCAGGTATTAATAGCGCTAAAAGTAATGTAGAGGTCCAAGTTAGTTTTTCTTGGGGATCAGGCAGCCATCCCATGAATCTCAATCGCACCATGTCTTTTATCCCATTCAAATGCTTTTCGAACTCTGGAAATACGGTGAATACCTTTTTAGCCGATCCATTCTCATCCTGACGTCCCAACATATTAGATGTTTGCGAGGGAGGAAAAATATACTCGGTAACCACCTTTGTCACAGCTATGAGTCCCGCATTCGATGCCGCATAAAGAATCCCGCAAATTATCCCAGCTATAAACCTTGTTTTGTAAGGTTTTAA
>JAWXBN010000125.1 GCA_034440155.1 Verrucomicrobiota bacterium
CGACGGCATTGATCGTGCGGGTGTCCATGCGGTTGATGTCATGATACTGGTAACCGATGGCAAAGAAAGGATTTTGATCGTTATTCCGCACACTCTTCATATCCACCGGGCGCAGCCGTCCGCCCGAATATAGCAATTTGCGCAGGTTGGCCGCGGAGAGAGAGAGAGAGCCCCCTAGTCGAGGCTGATAAATGTATTAATAAAATCAATGGCCTGGGAAGTGTGGGCTGTCTTATCGGGGGGTTGATTCCGCCTCGACTGGCTGGCGATCCTTTCGATTTCCAGCATAGCGAGGGCTTCACGGGCTTTCTGGTTATTTAACAGGAGGTCTTCATTGTTTTTTTCGACTTTTGGGAATTGCTCGAATTCCTGCTGGTCGAACCATACCAGATAACATGAAAGGCAAATATCCACATGCACAGGATGAGGGGTATCTTCCAGCGCGACGATTTCATCCATGAGCTTTACGCAGGTCGGGCAGGGGCGGGACTGGTGGGCATCGGATTGGCGGGCTTTGACCCAGAGGGCAGTTACGATTTTCTCTGGCACCATTTTTTTCAGGGGGCCGGTTCCAATGGCTACCCCGCGGCATGGTTTACAGAGATAGACAAAACCGTATTGGTTTTTTGTCTGGCTGAGAGATCCTTTACAATTCGGGCAATGATAGTCTTGCATATCCCACCTCTTTTTTCTCGCGTGTTGACCACAAGCTGCTAGTAAATGTAGGTCTATTCAAATACAGAACCTTGAGGAAATCCATGAAAAAAGCGAAAAAGAAGAATTACACCCGCCCGCACTCATCCGTGATGGTGGATGGCCCTTCCCGGGCCGGAAGCCGCGCCATGCTCCGTGCTGTGGGATTTAATGACAATGATTTTAACAAGCCCCAAATCGGGATCGCCTCCACCTGGAGTATGGTCACCCCGTGTAATATGCACATCGACGAGCTCGCCCGTGAAGCCTGTGCTGGCACCGATAAGGCCGGGGGTAAAGGCGTGATATTTAATACGATCACTGTCTCCGACGGGATATCAATGGGCACCGAAGGCATGAAATACTCCCTCGTGTCACGCGAGGTCATCGCCGACTCGATCGAGGCTGTCGTGGGTTGTGAAGGATTCGACGGATTTGTCGCCATCGGCGGGTGTGACAAGAATATGCCCGGGGCCATGATCGCCATTGCTCGGCTCAACCGCCCGGCGGTCTTTGTGTACGGCGGGACCATCCTGCCAGGATGCCTCAAGAGCACGGGTAAACCTATCGACATCGTCAGTGTCTATGAGGGAATCGGCGCCCATGCTAATAAGAAAATCACCAGTAAACAACTCTTAGAAATCGAAAAATGCGCCATCCCGGGTGCTGGTTCCTGCGGGGGTATGTACACGGCAAATACCATGGCATCCGCCATTGAAGCCATGGGCATGAGCCTGCCAAATAGCTCGGCTCAAAATGCCATCTCCAAACATAAAATCCTCGATAGCCGCCAAGCCGGGGCTGCCGTGGTAAATATGCTCAAGCTCGGCATCCGTCCCCATGACATCATGACCAAGGAAGCCTTCGAGAACTCGATCACCACGGCCATGGCCCTCGGGGGATCGACTAACCTCGTCCTGCACATCCTGGCTATCGCCCATGCCCGCGGGCTTAAACTCAGTCTCGATGACTTCACCCGCATCGGCAAAAAAGTCCCTTGCCTCGGTGATCTCAAACCTTTCGGGCGTTTTTTCATGAGTGACCTGATCAAAATCGGCGGCATGTTACCATTGATGAAACTCTTGCTGGAGGAAGGCCTTCTCCACGGTGATTGCATGACCGTGACGGGCAAGACCCTGAAAGAAAATCTCAAGTCAGTGAAACATTATCCTAAATCCCAGCAGATCATCCGCCCCCTGAGTAACCCGATCAAAAAAGAGAGCCATCTGGTCGTACTGAAAGGTAACCTGGCACCGGGTGGGGCGATCGCAAAGATCACGGGCAAGGAAGGCCTGAAATTTTCCGGTACAGCCCATGTTTTTGATTCGGAAGAAGCGGCGATTATCAAAATCCAGGACGGGACAATTAAAAAAGGTCATGTCATCGTGATTCGTTATGAAGGGCCAAAGGGCGGACCGGGCATGCGCGAAATGCTCTCCCCGACAGCCGCTGTCATGGGACGCGGACTCGGCCATCATGTCGCCTTGGTCACCGACGGGCGCTTTAGCGGAGGTAGCCATGGATTTGTCGTCGGACATATCACTCCGGAGGCCGCTGTCGGCGGACCGATCGCCTTAGTCCAAAATGGTGACCAAGTGACGATTGATGCCGCTAACCGAGTGCTCACCCTCCATATTCCTGCTGTTGAACTCAAAAAACGCCGGGCAAAATGGAAACCAAAAGCTCCCCGTTATACAAAAGGTCTCCTCGCAAAGTTTGCAGCCACATGTGCCTCCGCTTCCGAAGGAGCCGTTACGGATAAAAATCTGAATCTTAATTTCGGTTCATGAAAAGGTTGTGGGTCAGCGGTTGGGCGATTCCAGAAGAATGGTTTGCCCGACAGCTGCGCACGCACCTCCCTCAGGATGAACACCACATCATCCTGCCCACGGCCTCATGGTTTGAAGGGTTCAAAGCACAGGCCACCTCAGCGGATGTGATCGCAGGATATTCCTTCGGGGCATTCCTCCTTTTGCAGCAGGATCATGACCTGAAAAAGCTTGGAATACACGTCGAACTCTATGCCCCTTTCTTAGACTTTAAGGCCGAATCTAACCGGGGTTCGAATATCACACTCACCCAGCTCAAATTTTTAAAACGCTGGTTAAGCCGCAAACCTCTGGATGCGATTAATGACTTCTATAAAAAATCTGGACTCCAAATAACCTCTCCCATTGAAGTGCCCTACCCACTGGAGGATCTCGCGTGGGGTCTCGATCAAATGATCGACACAGAAGTAAGTGTTTCATTATTAAGTAATTATAACCCCGTAATTGCCGGTAATTATGACGAGTTAATAAATATTGACATTTTGAGACATGTGTTTAATAATCTCCTGTCACTTGATTGTAACCATTCTATCAGTGATATCTTGACGGTTAAAAATGGTGTCTAATTATATATAAGAGTCTTAAATTATGATTGCTGTGCTCACTCAACCTAACTTCAACCAGAAAGCCAAATGTTACGATCATCATGCGGTTATCCAGAGTGAAGTGGCTGATTGGTTGTCCAAATGGCTCCCGACTAAAAAGACGGGGGCCGCATTGGAAGTGGGCGCTGGCACGGGACACTTCACCCGTTATTTGCATAATTGGAATGGTTCCCTCGTCGCTACGGATAGCAGCCAGGAGATGGTAGAGATCGGGGCCCAGAAAATCCCTCATATCTCGTGGGAAAGACAAGAAGCCCATGATTTGCAGTATAATGACTTGGACTGGATTTTCTCTTCAAGTACCCTGCAGTGGATGAATGATCCCCTCTCCGTTCTCAAACACTGGGCTGATTGTCTGAAACCCGGGGGCCGAGTTTTGTGTTCGGTCTTCATTTCCGGAACATTAGGGGAGTTAAACCAGTATTTGAGTGAAGAGACGATTCCTCTTACTTGGAGGGACGAGCATGATTGGCAACTCCTTTTTGAAAAAGCCGGATTAAATATCCTTACTCACCAAGTCATGACAAAAGTGGTTCGTTATGACTCATGCCAATCGTTATTGAGGAGCCTCCATGGGATCGGCGCTGTATCCAAGAATCCGAGGCTTTATGCAGGCGCACTGCGTAAGATCATTAAAGCCTATGATCAAAACCACCGGCGTGGCGATTATTCCATGGCCACGTACCGGTACATGCGCATTCTTGCCCAGTGTGATTAGATTTCAAATCCTTCTTGGCGGATTTCCACCCTCTTGAGGAGCTCGTGCATGATTTCGACAACTGCCTCTTTGACGGGGAGTTTGTCTGTCGGAATCTCAAGGTCTGGTTTTTCAGGGGCCTCGTAAGGAGATGAAATGCCGGTAAATTGGGCAATCTCCCCATTACGCGCTTTTTTATAAAGATGTTTTGGATCACGTGCCTCGCAGACATTCAGAGGGGCATTCACATAAATCTCGATAAAATCGATCTCGGCTTCTTGGGCGATTTCACGGGCACGCGCACGGTCAGCTAAGAAAGGGGAAATCAACGAGACAATAACAATTTGCCCGAACTCCGCCATCATTTTGGCCGCCTCGGCCGCACGCCGGATATTCTCACTACGATCTTCTGCGGAGAACCCGAGATTCGAGCAAAGGCCGAATCTCAAATTATCGCCATCCACCGAAACAACCTGAAGGCCGCGGGTGAAAAGCTCTTTTTCGAGTTCATTAGCAATGGTGGATTTGCCCGCCCCGCTCAGGCCCGTCAACCAGACAATAGCCCCTTTATGACCATTTTTGATGACACGATCGTCGTAAGTGATCTGGGCTTTATTCGCGGTGATATTATCGGACTTTGTACGCCCCGACTCGACGATTTCCATGGTGACCCCACCACCGGAGACTTCCGTTTTATTCACCAGCACAAAACGTCCCGTCTCCGCAATATCATTATAGAGGTCAATGGCCAAAGGTTCTTTTAATGCGATCTCGACCTCTGCCACGTCATTCCGGACGACTTTCGATTTTTCCGTGTCATTCGTATCCAATGTCGAGGCATCGATGACTTTAATCACCTTCTTGAGCTCGCATTCCACATCCTGAGTGGCCACCTTGAGGCGATAACGTTTGCCGACTTCAAAAGGAACCCGACTCATCCAAAAGATTTTTGCTCGGATCAATTTGCCCACCTTACACGGGGCGGACTCATGAACGGCGATTTCCCCGCGTTCCACAAAGATTTGTTCGGTCAAGGTAATCCCGACAGACTGCCCGGCCGAAGCCTCATTGGCCGCAGGGCTATTCCACGACTCGATTGATTTTACTTCACTGGTCTTATAGCTGGGAAGGAAAAGCAATTTGTCCCCGACTTTCAGTTTCCCGGACTCGATTTTTCCGGCTAATATCCGGCGGTGATCAAAACGGAAAATATCCTGTAAGGGCATCCGCAGGGATTTATCGGTTGGTTCCGTCGGGAGTTCAAATTGATCCAAGGCTTCAAGAACCGTCATGCCCTTATACCAGGCACAAGCCTCATCATGGGCAGCGATATTCACTCCGTGTTTGGCAGCGATGGGGATGAATGTATTTGGGTGAATCCCGATTTGTGTCAGAAAATCCGTGTATTCTTTTTTGATTTTTTCAAAGGCTTTTTCATCATAATCGATGAGATCCATCTTATTAACGAGTACCACCACTTGTTTGACGCCTAAAAGACTGAGCAAATAACCATGCCGACGGGACTGTTCCTGCACCCCTTCATTGGCGGCGATTAAAAGTAGGGCCGCGTCCGCACGGGCGGCACCGGTGATCATATTCTTGAGGAATTCCTTATGTCCCGGCGCATCGATAATCACGTACTGGCGTTTGAGTGTCTTGAACCAAATCTGGCTCGTATCCATGGTGATATTTTGGTCGCGCTCGGACTGGAGCGAGTCCATCAGGTTAGCCCATTCAAATGGCACCCCACGCCGTTCGGCGATTTTTACTAATTGCTCGTATTTACCTTCAGGCAAAGAGCCCGTGTCGTGAAAGAGTCTCCCGATAAAAGTGGATTTCCCGTGGTCAACATGTCCGACGATAACGATTTTGAGTTGTTCCAGTGTACTTGCGCGCGCAGTCATTTTTTCTTCTCCATAAACGTGTGTATGCCACACTCTGTTTTATCAAATCCTGTCCAACGACCAGCCCTTTCACTATCGCCCTCTTTGACAGGACGAGTGCAAGGCCAGCAACCGATACTGGCATATCCCTTATCGTGAAGCGGGTTATACGGGATTCCTTCCTTGCGGATAAAATCCCACACTTCCTCTTTAGTCCATTTGGCTACGGGATTTATCTTTAAAATTTCTTTATTAAAAACAGGGTCAAATTCATACAGCTCCACAAACCCGACCTCGGTCCTCGTCTGTGACTGGCTCCGGCGTAACCCCGTGATCCAACCGTCCAAGCCTGATAATTTCTTTTTCAGCGGCTCTACCTTCCTCAAATAACAACAAAGGTCCGGCTTCGACTCATAGAGATTACCCTTATACTCTACCTCTAGCTCCCCGACCGTTTGCTCGGGGCTGCATGATTCGATAGTGATGCCGTAACGGTCTTCGATCCTCTTTTTTAACTCCAGGGTTTCCGGGAATAAATACCCGGTATCAAGCGTGAATACAGGAAACTTCCACTGGTTTTTATAAGCCAAATCGATAGCCACTAACCCCGCCCCTTGGAAACTCGTTCCAAAAGACGCACGCGTCCCTAGCTCTGTCCATAACCACTCCAAAATCTGTTCGGTCGTCGCATTCTCAAACGACTCGTTCAGATCATGGAGCCTCTCTGCCGTAAATAATCCCATAATCAACTTATCCGGTTTTATCTAAAAAACCTATGCGTCAGAAGAAAATCAGAAACGTCTTACCCTTCGATCGTATTAAGCTCCACCGGCTCCACCTGTACGTTTTGGCTCTCAAACCATTTGATCACATCTTTGATCTGACTCCGTTCACCTCGAAGCTCAAGGGCGATAATACCGACCTCTTGGGTCACGCTGGCTTGCCTGATATTAAATACAACAGGGAATTTCTGGCTCATTTCCCAAATTAAGGGGCGTTGAACCAGCTCCGCTGAGTAGCTAAGCCAAAAACGATAATTTTCTTCGGACATAATGTTGAATATAGGTAACACATAATACTTACGCTGTCTTCACATGGAATGTCAATGACCGCTTCATTCCTATCTGTTTTATAGGAATTAAATTTGTCCTGTTTCCGATCAAATCAATCCCATCGGGTTTATCTCGCAGGTGAATATCCCCACTAGCCCCTTACGTGCGGGGGTGATTGCCCTCCAAAATCGGATTCCACTCCGTGGCGCAATTTGCTCTCCTTTTCACTCCCAAGCACGTTAGCACGGTGACAACCTCAATGCGCGGGGCCGCACAGCAGGATTTTGCTAAAACAATTTGCGAGCTCACCCCCGCCAAAGCAAAGGGCTGGAGCAAATTGCTCGGGGAAGCTGCCAGTATATTTGAAAAGGGTTTAACCACAGCGTCCGCGGAAAGACTCGCCCGTGCGGTTACTTCTCTCGAAAAATATCCTGATCCCCCTTCACAAAGAGGTGGAGTCCTACACGATCCACGCCGTGGACCATGCCCATATCGACATGACCTGGATTTTCTCGTGGCAGGAAACCGTCGCCACCACCTGCGACACCATGACGACCGTGCTCAAGCTCATGGAGGAATTCCCCGAAGACAAATTCTCCCAAGACCAAGGCTCCATTTATAAGATCCGCGCGCAATACCAACCCGGGCTCCTCGACATGATCCGCGCGCAAATCGCCCGTAGTCACCGGTGAACTCAACCACGAGATGGAAGGCTGCTACACTGGTGCGGCCCTGATCAAAAAGTGTAACCGCATCGCAGAAAACCTCACCCTCGACACCGAAGCAATTTGCTCCGTCGGTGACGTATTAAAAGCCAAGGAATATCTCACCCAGAAAATGCACGAGGCCTGGAAAGAAATCCTTTTTGCCCATTTCCATGACATTCTCCCCGGCTCGGGCATTCCTGAGACGCTTAAAATAATGACTCAGTTGGGGACACTTCCTGCCCCATGACTCAAAGCATTGAAGAAAACCACGCCCTGTTTTTTGTTCGGAAATGACCCGCATGACTCCACCCACAATCCACTCCCAGTCGGGGAGTTTCCCGCATTTGCGGGTGCTCACTAAATCCTTAAATGCCTCCGCAGCCTCAGCGAGACCGTTTCAAATCCCCAAAGCAAGAGACTTAATTCAGGGCATTCCCGCCCCAACAAGACATTTCCTCATCGGAAAAATTCAAGGAATGTTGGACACCGTTGTTAGAGGCTGAAGGCCTGGCGCAAATCCCGCCAACCTGGCCGTCGAGATTTTTTCCGTGAGTTCCCCACGCCACTCACGATGTCGAGCACCCAGGCCGTCACCGCCGATTGCAAAGAATACACCGAGCGCGGAGTTCGCTTCAGTGTTTCCCAGATTGAAGAGCTCAGCTTTTCCCACTTGCACGAAAAACAAGCGCAACTCGTCGGAGAGCTCGAAACCTACCGTGCGTCGCACAGTTACTTTTTTTCAACGCTCCCCGTCACCGACGTCAGTACACAAAACTCGATCCTCCTCGTGCGCAGCTCGGAAAGCTTCACCTGGCTCCTCGACTTTCCCGACGAAGGCCCCTCTTGGGCGTGGCAACACAATGGCGTCGTCTCGCGAAAAAACAAATCCTTCCCTACCTCACAGCGCTCATCGCGAGGGCAGTGTAGAATATCTGAACTTCCGATTTCAGTTTACTGCGCTTTTTCGGAGGATTTACCCGCAACGGCCGGATAAACCAAACCGGCGAGCGCCGCACCTACAATGGGAGCCAGCCAAAAAAGCCAGAGTTGCTGGATCGCCCAGCCCCCGACAAAAAGCGCGGGACCCGTGCTGCGAGCGGGGTTGACGGAAAGGTTGGTGACCGGAATTCCAATGAGATGAATCAAGGTCAGGCCTAGGCCGATGGCAATCGGGGCAAAACCCTGTGGCGCCCGCTTGTCGGTGGCGCCGAGGATGATCAGCAAAAAGAAAAACGTCAGGACGACCTCG
>JAWXBN010000126.1 GCA_034440155.1 Verrucomicrobiota bacterium
CGACGGCATTGATCGTGCGGGTGTCCATGCGGTTGATGTCATGATACTGGTAACCGATGGCAAAGAAAGGATTTTGATCGTTATTCCGCACACTCTTCAAATCACATCCGGCTTCAAAACAGACAGTATGATCGAGGTCCCGGGTTTCCGGAGATCGATCTAACCGTCAGCAAATCTGGTGGTATTAAGCCAGAAACGAGATATTAAAAGATGAAATGAATAAAATGTGGCACCCCCCCGTCTGAGACTGTATATGAAAAAATACATTCTCCCGCTAATTGTTCTTGGCGCCCTCCTCGCCATTGGATCTCAGGCACAAGCTGGTATGTCAATTACCTTTGTCTCAGGTGGTGGATACCAGAATTGTTACCAACCTGTCCGGTATTATAACAGCTGTGAGCAACCCGTGTATTATAACCGGTCTTATGGCCGCCCGTACCGCGGGTATTATAATGCCCCCCAACCCGTCTATTATCAGCCTCGGGTGATTTATTATCAAAATCAGCGTCGGTCCCAACGGGCATATTACGCCGATGACTGTAATGGTTGGTAGAGTAACTACGCATTTCGAGGTAAAATCATTTCAAGAAAATTTATAAAAACTATTGAATTCATGGGGTGCCCCACATATTGTGTAAATCGCATTTATCGCACACTATGGCTATGGGCATCCAAAGAAAATATGACGATCATTATGAATTGAATTTCGAGGTTCTTCAACCCCCCCCGAAAATCATTTCCCAAGATGTCATTGAAACCACCTCTTCCACAGAGGGGATGCCAGTCCCATCACAGAAAAAGGAGATGACTCACACGGCTCCATCCCCTGATCCGGCCGTGCAAAGTCCCCGTGTCGAAGACAAAGCCATCGTTCAACAAGATAATCCTGCCGAGGCCCAACCGGCCACACCGATCATCCAGATTACCAGCACCGATGAATTCGCCTCGGATGCGATAAAAACAAAACTGCATATCCACCAAAATATACCTCCCCTGCGAGTGGATGCAGAAATCCTCGAAGAAGAGCAAATAGATATCCGGCCAGCCACTGAGCCTGAAGGGATCATCCCTCAGGAGACTCCCCTTTTGAAAGCTGAAACTCCCCGTCTGCCTGTTGAAAAAGAAATCAAATCAACCCAGGCAAAAAAAATATCCGAAGAGCCTGCACCCGACGAATCAAAAACACATACAACCCCTGAAAAAACCATGGCCACACCCTACACCTCTCCTGCCAGCAGCAATTACACACGTAATGTCGATCGCCAAGCCAAAGAGCAAAAATCGCTGAATACCATTCTCTCCGGTGTGGGACTATTCCTCCTGGTCATCGTCCTGATTTTCGGGGCGACAGCTGGGTTCGGTGGTTATGTCCTCTGGAAAGAAATACAAAGTCAGCAGGTCACCGTTAACCGCCTCGATGAAAAATATGCGGCAGCCATCTCCGGACTCGATGAACATCTGGTCAAGACCCAGGAAGAACTCTCCGGTGTCCAGCTCGTCATCAAAACACAACGGGATGAATTACTCACATTAAAAACCCAGCTGGCAGCCACAAGCACCCAGCTCCGCGCCACGCAAAAAGAATCCGAAAGCTATAAAGAACGTGTCGCCGAGCTCGAACGCGCCATGGGCATCAAAAACCGCACCCGCTAGGAGAATCCCCACCCTTGATCTCCGTTGTTGAATTCCGCCGCCTCGTCAATGAATGGAAACTGCGCTGGTCGCGCATCAAGACGATTGTGCAGCCGGTCGGCTGGGGGGAACAAGAATGGAAACAATTTGCGCGCCTACTCATCGCTCTCGTGGAGCGGAACGGGGCCACTTGGAAAGATGATGCCGGGACAAATTTCTGGGACCTGCGCTGGAATCTCAAAGAAGGTGGCACACTCATCGTCCAAGCCCAAACCAATGCCGGCCAGGATGAAATGCATCTAGTCGTCGCACAAGAGGGGGGCTTCATCGGTACGAACGCCGAGAGTTATACTTGGTTCTGGGCTGTATTTAATCAAGAAGGTGAATTTCTCCGCGACCCGTATTGGGTCGAAGGCACTTGGAAAGAAGCCCTACTCCAATTAATCCTCCCGTACAATTACCAAGCTGGTTTCTACCTCACCGGGGCCGCCGCCACCCCCGACCAGCTCCTCCTCGAGCACAATGGCACGGCCGGTCACCATGATAAACTCGCCCGCGATGCCAAACAAAACCAAATCCTCATCAGCTCAAATTAACCTGAGCACCCGGCGCAGATGGGGAGTTCACCACGCAATCCTCGGAGAAATTAAAAAGATTTTATTCCCTGATTAATACCGCCTCGACGGAGAGCCCTGGACCAAACCCGATCATGAGCCAAGGGCGGGGCAAATTACGGCGGGCCATCTCATCGAGCATAAAAAAAACCGTGGCCGAAGACATGTTCCCAAATTGTTTGAGCACGTGGAATGAAACATCGGCGGCACCCTCCGGCAATTCCAAACAATCGAGCACGGCCTCCACGATCCTCGGTCCGCCGGGATGGATGCCCCATGCTCCCACCTGCGGAATTTGCATCCCACACTTTTGCGAGAGCCAATCCGTGAGCACCCCGGGTAAATGGCGGTAAATGGATTTCGGAATCTCTCGCTTGAGGTCCATGACAAAACCCTGGTCGCGGATATGCCAGCCCATTTGTCCTTGCGATCCGGGAATGACATAACTCAGGAATTCCTCCAAGACCAGCTTACCTTCACTACCATCCTCACAGGCGGAGATCACACACGCCCCCGCGCCATCTGAGAATAGGGCATTCGCCACAATGTCCTCGGATCGTGACCCGTACTGCATGTGGACACTGCAAAGCTCCACGGAAACAATAAGGACATTAGCCTCCCGATCAGCCCTCGCGATCGCTTGGGCGGCACGCATCGCATTAAAAGAACCGTGGCATCCCATGAACCCGACATGCAACCGCCCGACATCCCGTGGCAAAGCGCATTGCTCAATGAGATCGAATTCAAACCCCGGCGAATCAAACCCCGTACAAGAGACTGTGATTAAATGGGTGACCTGCTCCGACGGGCAATTTGCATCTGCCATAGCCTTCCTCGCGACCGAAACAGCTAGGGCCGAAGCGTGACGGGCATAATAAACCATTCTTTCCGCCGTCGATGGGGGTGAGCCCAGTGGCCGGCCTTCCTCATCCTGGTAAAGTGCAAATTGCGCGGCATCAGGATCGAGCCCTTCTTTGAGGACGACAAAATGGCGTTTATCAATGCGTGTACCATAATAACGCTCGGCTAATTTACCGGATTCATTTTCTTCCCCAGCAAATGCCCGTGCCAGCTCCATGGCACGTTTCTGGGTACAAAAAAGGGTTGGCACTTGACATGCCAACCCTTTAACAACAACAACTAACTGATTTGAGTTTTGACTCAAAAAAATCCTCTTATGGCTTTGGAGCCGGGGCACCCTGCGGAGCATTTTGATTTTGCACAGCCTGAATCTTAAAATCGGCCACGATCTGGCGGGCGGCAGTATTTGTGGCGGCCATACTCAAAAGGTCCTGGCTGATGGCGATCATGGTGTTATTTAGGGCCTCTGCTTGTGGCATGACATTGGTCAGCTCGACATTGGCACTTTTAATCATTCCACGCTGGGTGATGATTGTACGAAATTGAAGCCCGTAAACAATCAGAAGGGCGACCAAGATAATCAAAATCGCTGTAAAAGGTGTGTATTGTTTTTCCGTTTGGCGGATAAAATTTTCTTCGCTCATAAAATTCCTCTTTGATAAAATATTTTAATGGATTAGCCGTGTTTTATTTTACCCATAAATCATGGATAGGTTTTTGTGCTTCCATCGGCATTGGGGACACTGACTTTCAGGCCGTATTTGGTCAAAATTTGTTTCATCGAGGCATCATTATCGGAGGCTTGGGCGATCCGGAGGGAGATCTGCCTTAATAACACCTCGGATTGGCGGGCCATTTGGACCGTCTGCTGCCCATTAGACACCTGACGGCTCATATTCTGGGCACTATTTGCAAGTAATAGGCTGGCTAAGATAAGCACTGCTAATATTGCACTGAGGATATTCAGCGTTAACCATTGGATAAAGTTCATATGAGTTTTTTACGATTGTTATCGATTATTGTGTGTTACTCATTCTCAAACAGCACCTTCAAGAAAAAGTTTCTCGGCGAGTCGTAAATTATTTTCAATACAGTTCGGCACCGAAATCCCACCCACCGCATTCCCGCTGAAATGCAGGCCTGAGTAGGACTTCTCCAAACCCTCTATCGAGCTGAGAAAACGGTCATAATCATCCTCATACTGGGGAATCGCCTTTGCCCAGCGTTTAATCTTTACAAACTCTTCACTGCCTTTGATTTGCAATAATCCCGAAAGCTCTTTGAGAACGATTTTCCTTATCTCATCATCACTCAAATCCATTATATCCTGATCCAGTCTCCCTCCGATAAAAACGGTTAGTAAGACTTTGCCTTCGGGCGCGCGTCCGGGGAAAAGACTCGAAGAAAAAAGGGTTCCCAGAATCCGGATACCTAACCCCCGCCGGATCAGAACCCCAAAACCATCCAAGGCATGGGCGATTTGCTCCCGGTCAAAACCCAAATGCACCGCCACCATGGGGACATAAGGGATCGAACTTAAATTTTTCGCAGGGGAATCCAATAGGGGGGCCAGGATTTTTTGGGTCGTGGGCACTGGGGTGGTAAAAACGATTTTTTCCGCAGAGACCGATCCTTGCGGGGATAAGATCAGATAACCCTTTGCCCCGTCTTTTTGAATCGTGATCTCGCCGAATCCTGTCAGGACCGAACCCGCCAATTCCCCGCTGAGGGATCCAATCAAAGCCGCTAATCCATTCTCCCAAGAGATCAGGCGTCGCTGAACTCTTTCACCTTTCGGAATCCGTTTTTTCTGGAATATCCCCCGGACAATACTCCCACTTTCGCGTCCTATTTTCCATAACGAAGGAAAAGCATGTCGCATGACCAACCGGTGCGGATCACCCGCGTAAACTCCTGATACGAACGGCCCGACAAGTTCCGTGGTGAGCTCATCCCCGAAATGCCGGTTAAAAAATCCGGCGACGGATTCATTTGGATCAATATTGGGCCGGGCAAAGATATCCCCAAAAATCTTGATTTTCCCTTTCAGTGAAAGGAATGGACTCGTGACCGCTTCCAAAGGGCTCCCCGGTAAAGCGAGCAATTTGCCCTCATGCACGATAAAACGTTTCCGTGCTGAGTCCCCGGCAGTCAATGCAGACTGGAGTAACCCCCTCCTTTCTAGAAAATCCGACACGACTTTCGAACCCAGCATCAAGGTATTTGGCCCCATCTCGCAGAGGTAACCGCTCTCTTTCACAGACTCTATCGAGCCCCCGAGGCGCCCTGTGGACTCTAATACCAGTGTATCGACCCCTTTTTGCTTCAGGGCCACTCCGAGAGTTAAACCACTGACCCCGGCACCGATCACAGCCACGTATGTCTTTTGGATATTCACGTTATTCATCGGGTGAACTCATATACCTTTGTCTCCGTCACGACAAAATGCAATTTCCAATCATGGGGTTCATCCGGGATGAATTCCGCCTTTTGACACTCGAAAAAAACACCGATGAGTTCCGTTTCCTTGCGCATCCGGGACAGGAGCTGGTCATAATAAGCTTTCCCCCTCCCCAGCCGGTGGCCGCGTTCATCAAATCCACGGCCGGGAACCAGCGCACAATCAACAATTGCCGGATCCACTTTCTCACAGACCTCGGGGAGGGGTTCCCTCACACCAAAAACCCCGTGCAAAAGTTCATTAGCCGTCCGGACTGCATAAAGCTCGATCTCCCCGGTTTCTTGATTCACCTTCGGCAGGATCACCTTTTTATCCTTTTGTTTCCACAGCTTGAGGAGGAATTCATCCGTGCGGACCTCATCGGGCAGGCTCGCATAAAGGAGGATATTCCGGCTCTGGATAAAGGAGGGCATCCCGGTAATGGTTTTACAAATCTGATGCGCACCCGACTCCATCTCGGCAGGACACATGTCCTCGATCCTTTGTCCGAGCAATTTGCGCAGTTCTTTTTTTAATTTCCGATATTCCACAGTGGAAAATAACCTACCATTAAATACTCCCTGACAACGAGTGAAAAATCACGTATCACCCATGAAAAAAATCCACACACTCCCCGAGGTTTACAATCAACGGGAATCCGGTTAGTTTTTGTGTGATGAAATTTACCGGCACAACATTCATGGTGATCATTTCGATCTTGATCCACGTGGGGATATTTGTGGGGATCGGCAGGTTGGTGTACGTTTTCAGCGTCAAATATCCCGAACAAATCGAAAAACGCCATCTGGAGACTCAGGAACGCCTCTGGCTCAATAGTGCGGTAGAGGAAATCAAGGCTCCTGACGGCTCCACCGAGGCCCTGATCCGGATTAAAATGCCGGAATCCATCCTCAAAGAAGCCACGAATTCGATCTCCGCTCCAAAACTCAAACTCCAATCCAAAAATAATGAAAAACACGATCACTGATCTCCTGTCTGATGAATCACTCCGCCGCCATGAGTTCCCCACGGTAAAAGATTCGATTTTTATGGCCCATGCCGGGGTGACCGCACTGCCCCGTTGTGCGGTGGATGCGATCAAAGAAATGGCTGATTTCGGCGGAGGGGGGAATCAAGAAATGGGGCGGTTATGGCATATCCTCGCCACCGCCCGAAAAACCGCTGCGGAACTCGTGGGCGCTCACCCTGACGAAATCGCCCTGCTCGGACCGACCTCGGTGGGACTCAGCCTCGTGGCCAACGGGATCGACTGGAATGCTGGTGATGAAATCATTTGTTACCAGGACGATTACCCGGCCAATGTTTACCCGTGGGCAAATTGCCAGCGCAAAGGTGTCGTGGTCAAGCGGCTCCAGACAAAAATACTGGGCCTGATCTCCGTGGCCGATATCGAGGCCCTCGTCACACCCAAAACTCGCCTCGTCTCCCTGGCTTCCTGTAATTACCTCAGCGGGGTCCGGCTCCCCGTCGATGAAATCGGCGCCTTCCTCAAAAGCCGGGGTATCCTCTTTTGCCTCGACTCGATCCAAACCCTCGGGGCGGTCCCTACCTCCACAAAATATGTCGATTTCCTTTCCGCTGATTCCCATAAATGGTTGCTCGGTCCCATGGCCGCCGGAATCGTCTGGATCCGTAAAGAACATTTTCCTCTCGTCCACCCCACACTCATTGGCGCGTGGAATGTCGTCAGCCCAAATTTCATCGCCCAGGAGCAAGTTGTTTTCGAGGAAACCGCTCGGCGTTACGAGCCCGGCGCGATGAATCTCCTCGGGATCGTCGGGATGCAGGCGGCCATGAAAATGCTTTTGGATACTGGTATCGACTCTATTTATGATCGAATCCTGCGCCTGCGCCATTTATTCGCCAGCCGTCTCGGGGCGAAGGGTTACCAAATCGTCGCCGGTGAAGCCCCGGATCATTTGTCCACGGGCATTCTTTCCGTGACCCATCCCATCAAGGATTTAAAAGCCCTCGGTAAAACCCTCGAGGAAAACAAGATCTACGTCTCCGCGCGCAATTTGCGCGACGGCACACCGCTGATTCGTTTCTCGCCCCACTATTATAATACGGAAGAAGAAGTCGAAAAGGTATTAGTCTTTTTTTAAAATCTGTCCCGCCCCAGCCCCCGGAAAAAATGCGCTGATATACTCCAAATTACTTTTGAAGGCAAAGACAGCAATTCCGATTGCTCGAATGGGGTTTTCAGGTTATCGGTTTGATTATGCATTATAAAAATATCATTTTGGACTGGTCCGGGACTTTAGTCGATGATCTGGGGCCGGTTCTCGATGCGACTAATCAAATCTTTGCCCATTACCAGAAACATCCTTGGTCACAGGAGGAATTCAAAGAAAAATTCTACCTCCCCTTTCCGAAATTTTATGCCCAGTACCTGCCCGAAGCGACCATGGTCGAGCTGGATCACCATTACCAAAAGGCCTTTAAATGTTTACAAGATAATGTCAGTCTCCTGCCCCACGCCTTGGATTTCCTCGAATTCTGCAAAAAAGAAAACATCCGCCTTTTCCTGCTGAGCACGATCCATGCAGAACATTTTGCGGTGCAGTCCGTGCGGCTGGGCATCAAACACTATTTTGAATTCCCCTATGTCCAGATCATCGACAAGAAACTCAAGATCAGCCAGATCATCGCAGACCATGGCCTCAACCCACGCGAAACGATGTTCGTCGGCGACATGCAACACGACATCGACACAGCCCACCACGGGGGGATCACCGCCGTGGCGGTATTAACCGGCTACGACTCGGAAGATAAACTCAAGAAAGCCAGTCCGGATTTGATGTTTGGCAATTTGCATAGCCTCCAGGAATATCTGCTCCGCCACCGGGAGCTACCCGATTATTTCCCCATCGCCACAGTGGGGGCCCTGATCTTTAATTCAAAAGATGAGGTCCTGATGATTCAGACTCATAAATGGAGCCATAAATGGGGAATCCCCGGCGGAAAAATCAAGACCAACGAAACCTCGGAGGATGCACTCATCCGGGAAATAAAGGAAGAGACCGCCCTCGACGTGGAGCATATCCGTTTCATCATGGTTCAAGACTGCATCCGTCCGCCTGAATTTTATAAAAAAGCCCATTTTCTCCTCTTAAATTATATTTGTCGGACAAACCAAACGGCTGTTGTCTTGAATCAAGAAGCCGAGGTTTACCGCTGGCTTCCATTAGCTGAGGCTAAAAAGCTGGATTTAAACACGCCGACAAAAATATTGATTAAAGAATATGAAAGACAAAATGCCTGATCAAATTATTATTAAAAATATGGCCGTGCGCACACGTATCGGTGTGCCCGATGAGGAACGCCGTTTTGCCCAAGACCTCGTCGTCACGGTGGTATTATTCCAGCCCCTTAAAAAAGCCGGGCGTACCGATGAGATCGAGCAAACTACTGACTACTACGGTGTGTACCAAAAAATCCACGGGCTCGCCGCGAAAAAACCGCGTAAATTAATCGAGCATTTTGCCCAAGAGATCGCCGAGATGATTTTGAATGCTTACTCCGTGGATGCCGTGGAGGTGGAGATCCATAAATTCATCCTGCCGGGGACAAGTTATGTGGGCGTCAAGATCAAGAGGAAACGCAAGAAATAATGTTTCCCTTTGCTAGTCCAGAATCATTCTTAGTGGTTAGTCTGGCGATCGTAGTCGTGGGCCTCTCACGGATTAGTTTTGGAGGAGGCGCGGGCGTCATCGCTGTCCCGCTCTTGGCTTTTGTGCTACCCCCAGCAAAGGCGGCAGGGGTCCTGCTCCCGATCATGATCATCTGTGATTTGATCCTTTTTCGGTTTTATTTTAAGGGTGCCCGATGGCATTTGATCAAGTTACTCCTGCCGGGGACCATCCTCGGGATATTGATCGGCACAGTCACCTTTGTTTTCTGCTCCGAAGATTTCCTACGCAAATTGCTCGGGGTGATCTGTATCCTCTTTTTTCTCCTGCGCATCTTGCGCGAACGGATCCTCAAGGCTGAAAAAAATATGAAACCCAGCTGGACCAATGCCTTTTTCTTTGGCACCGGGGCCGGATATACCTCGACGATCCTGCATGCAGGTGGGCCGGCCATGACCATGTTCCTTATTCCTCAGAAACTTTCCCCGCATACCTTTGTCTCGACCTGCGTTTGTTTTTTCACCCTGGTCAACCTCATGAAAGTCCCGACATACGTCACCCAGCATTTGATCACCGGGCAAACCCTGCTCTATGGATTATGGATCCTGCCAGCCATGATTACCGGCTCCCTGATCGGGGTCTGGATCAATGCACGGGTGCCTGAAAAGACTTTTATGAATACCGTTTATTTTCTCCTGCTCGTGATCGGTATTTATTTTTTGGTAAAATAGCATTTTTTTCGATTGTCAAACCCCGTCCCGACTTGTAAGACTCCGCCGTGCAAATCGACCGATATACAGGCGGACTCGCCCAGACAAATTGTTATCTCATCCCGACTTCTGTCGGGGCCGTTCTCATTGATGCCCCGGAAGGATCTGCTGACTGGCTCAATGATCGCCTCAAGGAAAGCGGGAGCAAATTGCATACACTCATCCTGACCCATGGCCATTTCGACCACACTTGGGACGCTGCACAAATCGCGCGCGAGCACAAATGCGCAGTGCTCCACCACCCCGACGACCTGAAGATGATTACTAATCCCCAGGTCCAAGAAAGATATGGATTCCCACCTGTTGAAGCTGTCGCAGCCACACGTTTGATTGACGAGCAGGACACCTTGAGCTTCGGAGACCTCACCTTCCGGATTTTCCATATTCCTGGCCATTGTCCCGGGAGCATTGTCCTC
>JAWXBN010000127.1 GCA_034440155.1 Verrucomicrobiota bacterium
CTGATCATTTTGTCCGTGCCACTCCATGCGCAAACCGGTGACCCCGCTAATGTCCAGCCACAACGTGTGATTATAAAACCCCAGTTTGAGGACTTTAAATCATCCAGTCCAAAGGTAGAAAGCCCTGCCCCCATTCAGCCCTCATTATCCCCTCAACCTACAAAAAGAATTGCCCCGGTGCCTGCACCTACGCCTGATTTCACACCGACTCCTCCTGCTCCGGAAGCTTCGCCTACTAGCACCACACAGAGTCCGGTTCTTCCATCGGCCCCACCCTTTGAGGAGCTTCCTCCGATGAATCCTGAGAAAACAATGAAATTCCGCGGAACGATCGGTTACCAAGTCTTGCTCGACCGCCAGTTCTTTTCCCCGGGATGTATAGACGGGGTCATGGGACGTCAAAGCCGTCAGGCCATCGCAGCTTACCAACTAGAAAAGAATCTGCCTGTCACTGGCACACTTGATGATGCTACCAAAACCAGCCTTGGTTCCACAGCCGATACCCTGACGACTTATAGTCTTACAGCCGAAGATCTCGCCCGCCTCAAGGCCATACCCAAACAATGGAAAGAAAAAGCCAAACGCACGGTCTTGGATTATGAAACGGCACTGGAACTCGTCGCTGAGAAATTCCATGGAAGCCAGAATTCCATTCGTAAACTTAATCCCAACCTCCCTTGGCCGAACCCTCCCGCCGGCACTGTGGTAACAGTCCCAAATACCTCCGACCCGAAATTGCCCAAGGCTGGGCTCATTCAAATCTCACTCAGACAAAAAATCCTCAGGATCTACGATAAGAATAATAAACTCATTGCCCAGTTCCCTTGTTCTATCGCTAAAAAAGAGGAAAAACGCCCCGTTGGCCACCTCGAAGTCATCAAATATGCCCCTGAGCCCACCTATCTGTTTAGCTCAGACCTTTTTGTAGAAGAATCACGCAGGGAAGGCATCAAAGGCAAGTTAATCATTCCTGCCGGACCAAATAACCCCGTGGGCGTCGCATGGATCGGGCTAAACCGCCCCGGTTACGGCATCCACGGCACTCCCCGCCCCGAAGACATCGGACTCACCGAATCCCACGGCTGTTTCCGCCTGTCGAATTGGAACGCCAAACGCCTCCTCTCCTCCATCTCGATCCACACCCCCGTGTACGTCGAAACCGACTTTCCCCGGTAACCAACAGGGGCGATAAAGCAAGTTGCTTCAATGAGCTGCCACAGCGGGAAATTCATTCCCGCAGACACTGCCTCCCTCGTAAGCTCCGAAATCTTCGGTTTGCCCATCAAAGCGATGGACAGGTAGATAGTTTTTCGACATGGCTGTGGCTGTGCTCGGTACATAATGGCAGATAAAGGCACGGCGGAAGCGGCTCTCTGATTTATTCGGGCCGGAACCATGGATAAATCGTCCGTTAAAGAAAAAAGCATCCCCGGGCTCCATTTTCACCAATACTGACTTTGACCCTGCCGGTGGTTTCACTAATTCACGGGTGAAAGAAATTTTCTCATCCGCAAGCTCAGGACAAACAATGTCGGTCTGTTGGGATTTCAAGATACCCACCATCGCCCCGTTACCCTCGTCACAATGGTCAATGGCCGTCCAGCATGCCACGCAATTACCTTCTTGAGTCGCCAAATAAAAGTCGTCCTGATGGAAGGCCTGCCCCTTTGCCCCGGGAGGTTTCCAGTAGAACATACTTTGCGATGCAAGGGGGGCTACGCCCATCAACTGGGTCAGTATATCACCGGTTTTGGGATGGAGCATATAGTGTTTCGCCCAAGCTTCAGAGCGGTGGGGATGTATAATCCGGGGATAACGTGCCAGTTCTTCACTCGGGTTGATTGTATTTGGCTCGTACAAACCAGGCTTACCACCCGCTTGATCGAGGGCATTGGTCTCCCGGATAATCTCATCCACCTCCTCCCGCGAAAAATGGTTTTTAATGAGTAAATAACCTTCTTCGTGGTATTGTCGGATTTCCTTATCGGTGAGTGTATAATAAAAAGTGTGTGTGCTCATATGCTTGGAATAGTCTCGCATATAATTACGACCAAGACAATAGACGGGACTGCTGAAATACTATATAATCCTGCTATATGCAAACGTCAGTCTTCCCCTCCTCCATTCGTGCTTGCGACCATTTCCTTCAGTCGAGTAACTACCACCAAATCCGGAAAGAGGGCTCTGAGGACTGGCTGATATTTTATACATTATCCGGCCATGGGGTATTTGCCCAGAATAAAACCCAGGTCTTTTGTGGACCGGGGGATGTAAATATTTACCAGCCAAAACATTATCAAAACTATAAAACATTCGGTAAAGGCTGGCGATTCCTCTGGGCACACTTTTCCCCTCCCGAATCCTGGTTACGATGGCTGAACCTCCCCCATACCCCCATCCAAGGATTACTCTCCCTTCACGTCCGGCGCACAAACAACCGCCAGAAAATCGAAAGGGCGATGAAGCGGATGTTAGCCTACGACCGGATGCCTTCCTTCCACAAAGGCCAACTCATCATGAATGCACTCGAAGAAAGCCTTCTTTGGATATCCGAGGCGAATCCAAACCTCCGTGATATCAACCGGGATGACCGGGTCGAAAAAGCCTTAGAAATCATTACTTCATCATTTAATGAAAAGCATACGGTAGAAAACCTCGCGCGAACCATCGGCCTGTCCCCATCACGGTTTGCACACCTCTTTAAAGAACAAACCGGTAGATCCGTGATTGATACGATTATCGATCTCCGGCTGGCGGAATCTGCCAAACTCCTCGAATTCACCTCATTTTCCATCAAGAGCATTTCTATCCAGACAGGATTCCAGAACCCTTATTATTTCAGCCGCCTTTTTTCACAGAAATACGGGCGCAGTCCGAAAGTGCACCGACAATCCTGTCTCCAAGACAAAGGCATTCTCTCCCGTCCCCTCCGTAAAGATGGTTTGCAATCATCAGGATTCAAGACTAAAAAATAAGCATGTTACGATCCTCTTTTACCGCTGTTGTCCTAGCAGCTCTCCTTTTTCTTAGCGGCTGTGATAAAATCCGGCAAGCCACTTCCCCCGATGCAAATGATGAGAATAATTCCAATTTCCAGAAAGCCAAAGAAAAGTACGGGATGATGGATTACCTCGGAGCCCTCGACTATTTCGAACGGTCCTTGCGGCAAAACTCTGAACTTGCCAAAGCCCATTTAGAAATGGGTTTGATCTACGAGGACAAACTCAAGGACCATATTTCTGCTATTTATCATTTCCGCAAATACATGACTCTGCGACCTGAATCCGGCAAAAAAGAAATGGTTGAGGAATTCATCCAGAACTCCATGCAACAACTCATGGCCCAGGATTCCGTCATGCTCTCCAGTGAAAAGGCCGAGATTATGAGGCTTAAAGCCGAAAATAACTCGCTCTTCACACAAATGGGTAACTTACGTAAACAACTCCAGTCTAAAGGCAGTCCTAAAGAAACCCCACCTCCAGCTCTATCCCCTACACCCGTCGCAGTAGCTCCAACTAAACAACAACCCCTTCTCCCGCCCGCCACAAAGGAAGTCGCGACACCCCCAGCCCCTATTCCTACAGGCGTAGCCGCTACATCAACGAATGCGCAAGAGCAAATCTCCCTATTATCCCAACCGGATAAATCTCCACAGACAGCGGCTCCTGTCATCTCAAAACCTTCACTCGAGCCCTTCAATAAACCACCGGTGTCCTCTGACTTAGGATCAAACACCACTTATACGGTTAAATCCGGTGATACCCTTGCCAGTATCTCTCGGAAATTCTATCATTCCTCGAATAAGTGGCAGAAAATCCTGGATGCAAATCCATCACTCGGGGAGCCCAAAAACTTGAAACCCGGTCAAAACCTTGTCATTCCAAAATAAGTTATCCCAAAGGCTCCTGATTCCCGGAATCATCCTTTTTTGGGCGGTTATGATGGGCTGGATGATCCAACAGGAGTTTTTGAACCTTGATTCATCCCGTATCCCTCAATCAATTGAGACCGTAGCCAAAAAAATCTTAGAATATCCTGAGATGACAGAACTCACGATTTACCAAGGTCCAAAAATAATTGGTTATGTCCGCATGAACCCCCAACTTGCCGCCGCCGGGAATTCCCACCCGGACACCATCTACCATTGTCTTTTAAGCACTGACTTAAAAATGCCTTTCCTCTCCCGTGACTACTCCCTGAATTTCTCGGCACGAATGGATTTTGATAAAAAAACCCGTCTCCAATCCTTTGATGGCCGAGGCAAAGTCTCTGATATTAATTTCCTCTTTAACGGTTCAAGCCTCGATAATCAAATATCCATCCATTACAGCTTGGACCCGGCGGCTGAACCGGTGGCAGTCAATATCCCATTTAACTTCGGAACAGATATGAAAACCCTTGGTAACGAAATCCCCCAAGACTATCGGGACATTGCCAAAAGTTACGGGGATAAAACCTCCATCGAGGCTTATTCGACAAAAACCCTGATCGGAGATGAAAAGGTGCTTGCCTACGTCATTGAATCAAAAATGGACGGGAGCAGTTTACTCAAAATCTGGGTGACTCGGTTCGGCCAAGTCTATAAAATCGAAACCTCTTACGGGATCGAACTCCGCGCTAATGACGTCCTTTAAGAATCCCTCCATGGGCTCACCTCAAGAGCCCTTACTCCTCCGAATAAGTGGGGAATCGCTCCTTTAGATCTTTGAGAGTCTGATTCTTTTCAGACGTTTTCCCCAGTCTCCCATAAGCTTCCGCTAGTAAAGTCATGGCTTGGGGAACAATTTGCGGGTCATAATACAGCAGGGCCACACTTTTAAAGTATTTTACGGCTTCCTCGGGTTTACCTTCGTCAAAATAGGCTTTCCCCAAAAGCAAACGCGCTTCAGCATTCGCCCAACCTTCCCCGGTGAATTCCATGACTTTTTCCGCGGAACTCCGAGCCTTCGCAAATTGTTTCGCTCCGCGATAGGCAGTGGAGAGTTCGAGCAGGCAAATCACCTGTTCCTCTGGTTTATTGTAGATTTTTACATATTTCTCAAGGGAGACAACGGCATCTTCATAAAGTTCCGCCTTGATCTGGGCCCGGCCTAACTGAAGAAGCCCTCCTTTTTTCATGTCCGGGGTGGCATCATCGGCATTCAGCAGGCGTTCGTAAAACGGAACCGCCTGTGCGTAGTGGCCGAGGGTAAAGAATTTTTCCGCTAGCCAACCGTAAATGCCTGCTGGGACATCCGGAGTCGTTTTATACTTTTCATACGTGTATATTTCGCGGGATAACTCCTCGGGCTTTTGCAGGGCGTAAAGGGCGAGGATCATGCGGAATGTCGCTTTAGCTCCGTAATCCTTGTCATTGAGTCCCCGTGCATCCTTCAAATAAGGCATGGCACTGACAAAATCCTGCTCCTCGGCGAAGCTCCATCCCACCCAGTAATTCGCCTCATCAGATTTTTTTGACTCGGGGAATTCCTTCATTAATGCCAGAAAATTCCCACGCAGCTCTTTTTTCCGCCCTAACTGTCCATTCAACAAAGCAAGTTGCGCTAGGGCATCCTCACCTTCGGGGGCTTTAGGATAGGACTTGAGCAAAAGCCCCAGTGTCGCCACGGCGTCATCGTTTTGATTGACCGCCTGTTGTGCTAATGCCAATTGATAAAGGGCCTGACTCCTTCTTTTATCATCAGGCAATTCCAGAGTGAAAAGTTTTAATGCCTCGACGGCTTCCGGGTAATTTTTGAATTGCAAACGGATCCTCGCCCTTTCATAGAGGACATCAGGCTTAATCTCAGCAGGGATAGGACTCTTGACCATTTCATCAAAGCTTTTTAATGCGGACTGGAAATCTTTTTGTGCAATTTTCTCCCGGGCTATGAGGTAACGGGCATTTTGGGTATAGGCAGACTTTGGATACTTGAGCAGGAATGTATCCGCGATTCCCGATATCTCCTGATTTTTCCGTTTAGTGATGATAAAAAGCCTGTCGTAAGCAATGACATCGGCATTTGGTGCATCAGCATATTTCTTTAAATATTGGTCATAATATTTCAGGGCTTTCGTATCATCCCCCGAGGCCCGAGCGGCCTGGCAAACCATCAGCCAGACATCCTCTTCACTCCCCGCAGGAAAGGTTTCCCCCGGTGTCTCATAAAGGAGGAGTACCCCATTTGAATCACCTGACCGAGCCATACACTGCAAGAGCTGCAGGGATGCCCACTGCCTCCACGACGGGTCATCAATGGTTAAATTACGTGCAAAACGGAATTCGCCTGCGGCATCCTTATAATTCTTTTGTGCCATGAGATAATTCCCGAGCTTATTACTCGCCTCCATTTGGAGAATGGGCTTTGAATCATCGGTTTTCACCGATTGATAAAAGGGAATGGCCCGCGTAAAGTCCCCGGCATCATAAAAAAGATTTGCCGCTGCCAATGCGGAGATCGTCAGGTAAGGATTATTTTCCCTGATTTTCGTCAGCTCCGCATATTTCTCGGCAGCCTCCGGGCCTTTCCCGAGAGCCTGGAGAGTCCGGGCTGATGCAAATTGCGCGCTATTTTTGAGTTCCTGATCCTGAGTTTTTGTCAGGACTGTTGAATAATAAACCAAGGCATCCTGATATTTACCGTCGATCGAGAGCAAATCCCCTAACCTCACCGCCGCCAAAGGGTAAAGGGTAGACTCAGGATAACTATCCGCAAAAGTCTGGTAACCTTGTAAGGCATCGACATTACGCCCAAGCTGGCGGTAAGCCTCCGCAATCCGGAAAAGCGTTGTTTCCCGGTTGATTTCCTCAAAGGGAAATTCAACTAAATAATCACTAAAAGCTTTTAATGCGTCCGCATATTTTTTTTGGTCAAAGAGTTCATTGGCATTGCGGAATTTAGCCTGCGCAATCACAATCATATTTGTCACCCCGGCTACCCCCTGATTATTGGTCTGGGCAAAGGAGCAATTTGCGGCGGCAATATATACCCCACAAATCCCGAGTGTTATGTAGATAAGCCTGTTCACAAGTTTCGTAGCCTATAACACTGGAGAAAGCGGAAAAGTTTTCGATCAAAATTTATCAAATTTCATGGGTTGCATTTCAACGAGGGCTTCCTATTCTCTATTTCTTTCGCAAGACACACTAAAAGCAATCTAATCATTACAGGAGATAACGATATGGCACGTCCCGTCACATTATTCACAGGCCAATGGGCAGACCTTCCCTTTGAAGTCATGGCTCAAAAAGCAAAAAGCTTTGGATACGATGGACTTGAACTCGCCTGTTGGGGTGATCACTTTGATGTGGTCAAAGCCCAGAAAAAGGAATATTGCGACGACCGCCTCGCCACCCTCGCGAAAAATGGCCTAAAGACATGGGCCATCTCGACCCACCTTGTCGGTCAAGCCGTCTGTGATAATATTGATGAACGCCATCAATCCATCCTCCCCCCCCATATTTATGGTGACGGAAAACCTGAAGATGTCCGTAAACGTGCTGCGGAAGAACTCATCAAAACTGCTCATGCCGCAAAAAACCTCGGGGTTAAAGTCGTTAATGGCTTCACCGGGTCGAAAATCTGGCATTTACTCTATTCCTTCCCCCCCGTCAGCCCCGCACAAATCGATGATGGTTTTGCCGATTTTGCAAATCGCTGGAACCCGATCCTTGATGAATTCAAGAAATGCGGGATCAAATTTGGCCTCGAGGCCCATCCCTCAGAAATCGCTTTCGATATCGCCTCGGCTGAACGCGCCCTAGAAGCCATCGGGAACCGTGAAGAATTCGGGTTTAACTATGATCCTTCCCACTTCGGTTACCAGAATGTCGATTATGTGAAATTCATCTACAAATTCGCCAGCCGCATTTACCATGTCCACATGAAAGATGTTTACTGGTCCACGACCCCTGTCGAAGCTGGCGTTTTTGGTGGCCACACTTCTTTCGGTGATGTCCGCCGCCACTGGGACTTCCGCTCCCTCGGACGTGGTTCGATCAATTTCGAGGAGATTATCCGTGCGCTCAACCGGATCGGTTATGGCGGCCCGCTGTCTGTCGAATGGGAAGATATCGGCATGGATCGTGAACACGGTGCTACAGAAGCGGCGGCATTCGTCAAAAAAGTCGACTTTGCCCCGAGTAATGTCGCATTTGACGCAGCTTTCGAAAGGAAGTAACCTTTTGACCAAATCTTGACCTTATGAAAAAAACTCATTTCTCTTTGTGGAACTCCGGCACCCTCCTGTGGGTGCTCGGGGTTATTTTTATTTTCACGACGATCTACGTCTCTGCTCAGGATCCGACTGCCGCAGAAGCGGCCGCTAAAATCCAAAAGGTCAAAGAACTCAGCCTTTTGGATTATCTCCGCTCAGCGGGCTGGATCGCCGTACCTTTGATCATTGCCTCCATTATCACCATTGTCATTGCCATTATGAATTTCCTGTACCTGCGGAAATCTAATATTGTCACCGAGAGTTACCTCAATGCCGCCCAGACTTATATTTCATCGAGCGACTTCATAAAACTCCATGATCTCTCGGAAAAAAATAAAGGAGCTGTCCCGGCTATTATCTACCGTGCCTTGGAATTTGCCCGGAATAACCCGGAAGCAGATTTTACAGCGGTCAAAGAAATCGCTGGCACAGAGGGCAACCGCCAGTCAGCAAAGATGAATCAACTCGCTTATTACCTCTTAGATATCGGGGCCGTCGCCCCGATGATCGGACTAGTGGGGACAGTTGTCGGTATCTTGCGCGCCTTCGGCACTATCGCCACAGAAACCAGCCCGATGCGCACAATGTTCCTCGCCAGCGGGGTCTCCCAAGCCCTCGTGGCCACAGTCATGGGTCTTTTTGTGGGGTTAACCGGACTGATTCTTTTTGCTTATTTCCGTGGCCGCCTCAGTAGCCTGATATCACTGATGGAACTCGAAACGACTGATTTGATCGAGCAAATCGGCGCGAAAATCAGGGCTCAAAACAAACAAGTGGGATAAACGGGATATTCTCCAGCCTTATGAATTTCCGCAAAAACAAACAATATGAACCGCTGATGATGCAGCTGGCGCCGATGATCGACGTCATTCTCTTCCTGTTGACATTTTTCCTCCTTACTTGGAATGCCGCACGTTACGAGAATGAGCTCGATATTAAAATCCCCAGCGCCAGTGCCAGCCGTGAGACCCAGAGTCCCTTTGACACTGTTGTCCTCAATGTCCGCCAAGACGGGGCGATTATCCTTAACCGCCGTGTCGTCGAACCCACCGAACTCCAGAAAATCCTCGGTGAACTCTCCAAACAATTCCCCAATCAAAGTGTCATCATCCGTGCCAGCCAAACCACGGAATACAAACTCATCATCGACACCCTCAATATCTGCCGCGAAGCCGATATTTGGAACGTCGCCTTTGCCACTATGCCCGCTAATAGCGAGCAATGATTTGTCACGACTAAAAAAATACTCCTCTGGAGTTTATTACTACCCTGCCTCTCTGTATTGATTATTTTTATCCTGAAAGTCTTCCCCGCAGGGGGTGATGCTCGGGACATTTTCGAGACTGCTCTATTTCGGTGTCATAACTAATGAGACCACTCGGAGTGAATTTTAATTCAGATTTGTCACTTGAGAAAATGAGTGAGTCATGCGATGATTCATTATGACTCAGCTAACGATTCGCACCAATAACCCTAAGCTTGAAGAAGGGATTAATCTCATTTGCCACCAAAAAAAATGGTCTAAGAACCAGGTTGCCCTTTATTTGATCAGCAAAGGCCTTGGCATCACAGATGAGCCCGAACCAAAATTAATCGGTCATCAATTAGATTCATTTTTCGGTGAATGGACAGGGGAAGAAAAACGAAGTTTCGATCAGCAAATTAATCAGGTTTTTGGCAAAATCGATGAAGAACACTGGAAATGAAACTCCTCCTTGATACCAATGCCTATACATCTCTCATGCAGGGAGATAAACACTCCATTGACACTGTCTCAATATCTGAACATGTCTACCTTTCGATGACAGTCGTGGGTGAATTACTCTACGGGTTCCGAATTGGAAACCGTGAAAAGATGAATTTAGAAAAACTTTCCCGTTTTTTGGAACAGTCTGTGGTCAGTCTTATGGGGATTGATTATGACACTTGCGAGGTTTACGCTCGGATAGGATCACTCCTGAGACAATCAGGGCAGCCAATCCCCACCAACGACCTATGGATCGCCTCAACTGCTATGTGTAATAACCTCACTCTGATGACAGCGGACAAACATTTTAGTCTAATCCCGGGCTTGAATATCGTAAACCCGCTGGCATAGTCTGAAGACATCGTTCATGAATTGCCTTGCGGAATTGGCGATTCATGAAATATTAAGACTAGATTTATCCTGTTACGGACGCAACATACTCTATCTCAGGCATAAACAAAATTTTAAACTCAAACAAAAATCAAATATACTTGGAGCAAAATACCATGCCCTTTACATTACCAGAACTCCCCTACGCCAAGGATGCCCTCGAACCCCACATCGACACGGCGACCATGGAAATCCATCATGGTAAACATCACAATGCTTATGTGACCAATCTTAATAACGCTATCAAAGGCACAGATTGGGAAAATAAATCGATCGACGAAATCATTATCAATATCTCTACTGTCCCAGAAAATATCCGTGGTGCCGTGCGCAATAACGGAGGTGGTCACTTGAACCACAGCATGTTCTGGACCTTACTCGCCCCTGCTGGCAAAGGTGGCGGTGGGGAACCCACTGGTGACCTCGCCGATGCGATCAAAGCCGCTTTCGGTAGCCTAGACGAGTTAAAAGCCAAACTCGAAGCCGCCGGTGCGACCCGTTTCGGCAGCGGTTGGGCCTGGCTCGTCGTGAATGGTGGCAAACTCGAAGTCGTCTCCACCCCAAACCAAGATAATCCCCTCATGGGAAAAGCCGTCGCTGGAGTCGAAGGTAAACCCATCTTTGGAATCGATGTCTGGGAACATGCTTATTATCTTAAATACCAGAATCGTCGTCCCGATTACCTTAAAGCTATCTGGAATGTCGTTAACTGGAGCCAAGTCGCTCAGAACTACGCCGCCGCGAAATAATCTGGTAATCCTTTTTTCTATCCTTCAAAAGGCGGAGCAAATTGCTCCGCCTTTTTTTTGATCAATCACTTTTCGACCAGTCGAGTGTTCAAAATCACCAAGGATATTTTGACCGCTGATCAGAAGAAAAAACTATGAGTTTTGACGGACATTATACCAAGGTCCGCAGAAGCTGATGTCCCTTATCTTTTTATTCGGAGTCCAGCACAGGGAAAATGTTTTTCCGACGACTTCCATCACGCCATTCTGGCTCACGATCCGGTCGGACTCACTCACGAAACCAGCAGGTGCATCCTGGATTTTTTGGTTACGCAATTTGCCATGGTCTTTGAGGCGATGATAAAACTCCACCTTTTCTGCAATGAAATTCCGTTCATCAAACCCTAAGAGATCCACAAAATCTTTCCGACGGCAATGGAATACTCCTCGGAATCCACCAAAAAGCTGGCGGTATGAATCTTGAACCGTCCGGTAAACCGAGAAATCCCAGGACCACTTCTCTGAGCGTGAACGTGTCCCTCCCCCGGCCACCTCCGGATTTATCAGGTTATCATCGACCCCACAAATCAAGTCTTTACTGAGAACCATGTCTGCGTCGATAAACATTAAAAAATCGCCCCCAGCCATTAATGCCCCGATATTACTGGCACGGGCAATGTTATTACTGGGTTCATGAACGACTTTTGCTCCGAGCTCCTGTGCGATTTCGCCAGTGCGGTCTTTACTGTGGTTATCCACCACGATGATTTCAATGGCGAGATTTTTCTGGTGGCGGTAATATTCCCCTGCCGCTTGGACGGATTCAATGACACGTTGGATGTATTTCTCCTCATTAAATGCAGGAATAATACATGAAATCGTCGGATTGAGTGCCAGTTCAGACATAGGAATATCGATTAATCGCAATGGTTCGTTTGTTTAGTCGGCTTTGACAGCCTTCAAAGCCGCCTCATAGACGAGCCTGACGGGGACTTTCCCCTTCTCGGCAATCTTACGGCAAGACTCATACTCAGGACTAAAAACAACTACGGAGGATTCGTCACGCCCAATTTTTACCTCTACCGGCCCATAAGTAGTCTGCACCGTTTTAATCTCCCGGTGCAATTTGCTGCGATGATAATGAGTATAACGGACACCAAAGCTGCCGGTTTCCCTCATGAGCCATCTGGCGAGTTCATCCGCCCGTGAGGGTTCAGTCAAAAGCGACAGAAGCACACCCGGACGGTTCTTTTTCATCTGCACCGGGGTACTCCAAGCATCCAAAGCTCCTGCTTGGAAAGACTCCGTGAGCACATGTCCGATAATCTCCGGGGTGACATCATCAAGATTTGTTTCAATCACGACGACCGTATCCGTGTGAGGCCCGGCACTTTCCCCGGGGACATTGGCTAAGACTGCACGGAGGACATTTGGACGGCTTTGCAAATTGCGCGTACCCAGACCGTAACCCACCCTGACTGTACTTAATTGATTCATGAGTCCAAATGATTTTGAGAATTCCGCCAGAATCGCCGCCCCCGTCGGGGTGATTAATTCATAGGGTTCATCCGTCTGGGAAAGAGGGATCCCCTGCAATATCTCAAGGGTGGCCGTGGATGGTATCGGAAAACGTCCATGGGCACATTCCAAAAATCCGTGGCCTTCCTGTAAGGCACTGGCATGGACCTCATCCACTCCAAGAGCCTCGATACCGATACAGGCACCAACAATATCCAGAATGGAATCTAGGGCACCGACTTCGTGAAAATGAACCTTTTCAGGGGGTAACCCGTGAATCTTGCCTTCTGCCACTGCGACCCGGTGAAAAACACCCACCGCATGCTTTTTGACAAAAGGGGAAAGGGATGACTTTTCGATTAAATCCCTGATCTGTGAGTAATTCCGGCTTTCATCATGGCTGTGATGATGCCCTTCATCGTGGTCGTGGTCATGGCCCTCTACATGTGGATGATCATGCTCGTGATCACATCCGCCATCCTCGTGATCATGTGGATGGTCATGGTGGTGATGTCCCTCTTCGTGGGGATGGTCATGACCGCATTCCTCTCCGTGATCGTGGGAATGATCGTGTCCATGGTCACCATCTTTTTCATCCTGAGCATGGGTGTGGACTTTACCCTCGTGGCAACTGAATTTGACACCTTCGATGGCCCCTTTAAATTTCCGGTCAAAATGCATGTGAAAATCACCGATATCCAACTTGGTTAATTCCCACTCGAATGC
This sequence comes from Verrucomicrobiota bacterium, assembly GCA_034440155.1. Classification (NCBI taxonomy): domain Bacteria; kingdom Pseudomonadati; phylum Verrucomicrobiota; species Verrucomicrobiota bacterium. The sequence continues at coordinate 13,306 of JAWXBN010000127.1, forward strand.
GGAGGGTTTCACCCCGAGATCGGCTAATGCTCCCATGAGCATGTCCCCACTGATACCACTGAAGCAATCGAGATATAGAATTTTTTTCATCATATTAATCCAATATTGAGTTGTGTTTTACTATTTAGTCAAACGGTTTATCTGGCTGGCAGCATAGGCGGCACCAAAACCATTATCGATATTAACCACGGTGACCCCGCTCCCGCAGGAGTTTAACATCGTCAGCAAAGCCGCCACCCCCTTAAATGCCGTTCCATAACCGATACTAGTCGGGACTGCGATGATGGGTTTATCCACGAGCCCGGCAGTCACACTCGGTAACGCTCCATCCATCCCAGCGACGACGATAATCACCCGGGCCTTACGGATCCGGGGCAAATTGCTCAAGAGACGGCTTAATCCCGCCACCCCTACATCATAAAATTTCTCGACGCGGTTCCCCATAATCTCCGCTGTCACGGCTGCCTCCTCAGCGATCGGAAGGTCCGATGTCCCGGCACAAAGAATCGCGATCATGCCCGGGGCCTTTTTACTGGGTTTAAGCTCGACAGTAATCGAGCGGGCAATCTCATGATAACGTGCTTTCGGGCAAATGGCGCGGACAGCTGCAAATGCCGCAGGATCAGCCCGGGAAACGAGCAATTTGCCCGACTTTTTAATGATTTCAGCGGCAATCAGGGCGATTTGTCCGGGGGTTTTCCCTTCCCCATAAATCACCTCGGGAAAACCATTTCGTCTTTCCCTGTCTAAATCCACTTTGGCAAATCCTAGATCGACATAATCCACTGGTTTATCTTTCATACATTTTCCTCTTTTCCAGTATCAGTAGGGCGACCTCCCTTTATCCAAACCCACCAGAATATCAGGATCTGGCATAATTCAACCGAAATACTCAACATAACCCCGAGAAATACTTGGTATGGTTTCATAAAGTTAATAAAACCTTCCCCAAAATAGAGGGCCCCAAGAGTAAGGCAGATGATCCTTAACATCTGGGTGATAAACCCTTCAAGCGGGACAAAAAGTGTATAAACAATGATCCAACTCATTTTCACCCGCCTCCAAAAAAGGAATGCCGTGGCAAGGAATGGCGCAAGTAAAAGGGGAATCCAACTGGTATTCGATTGCGTCAACCAAGTCCCCGTCAAGCTTACGGCTGGTTGTCCCTGGCCTTCGATCGTGATTTCCAAGGAACGCACCAATACTCTCTGATCATAGACATGGAGGATACCTCCTGCGATCTGGAGCGCTTTTTCCTTGAGCCAAATCGATAACCCGATCCACTCCATCCAGATGTGGTTATAAGCCATGAGGAAAAATACGAGTGGAATAAAAAAATATTTAAATATCCACCGGCCAAGGAGCACCCAGAGTAACCCATAGGTCGTCAGGATCAGTCCGATCATCCCGATTTTTACCATACTCGCCTGATCCCCGATGAGATAACAAAGTAATCCGGGCACTAACACCACCAACCCTATCATATCAAAACCACATTCAGGAATTTTCTTCAAAGGCTTCCGATAAAAATAAACGACCATCAAGAAAATCCAAATCAGGAAACGCGGCCAACTCTCAAGGAGATTAAAGAATCCATACCAAAAGATGCCGAGGGCCGAAAGCATGCCATAGGATGCCCACTTCACATCGATATGGATCGCTGTCCCTGGTAGATAATCCCGGAAAAAGAAAAGGTATATCCATATAACGGTGGCCACAAAAAGGATAAGATAATAGGGCAATCTGCGGGATGACATCTTGAGAAGGATTAATAGCGGGTTTATCCCGTAGTGCAAGACGGACCTTTTTCTGTATTGCCGAAAACAAAAAGTCGGGTATTTTGATTCCTGCATGTCAGACTCCATCTATCCCCCCACTCCCCCACCCTTACCGGCGTGGACAGCACCCGCACCTCTCCCCAAAAAGAAAACAAGCAAATTGCTCATTGTGATCCTCATTTTGAGCCTTTTTGCGAATTTGATCCTCTTTTTCGGGATCATCGGCAAGAAATCCGCATCGACCCACACTGTCTCGCTGCGAAACCAACATTATAAAGAGCAACTCATCTCCGGACACAGCCAATCACCAGACAAAATCGCGGTCATCCGCCTCCAAGGCATTATTTCCAGCATGTCCGAAAATCCCGCCCAACCGGAAGGCATGGTCGGCCAGATCAAAGACCAGCTCGATATCGCGGTGAAGGACCCCACGGTTAAAGCCATTATCCTCCGGATTGATTCCCCCGGCGGGGAAGTGCTGGCTTCCGACCAGATCTACCGGGCTCTCAAAGAAGCCCGCGCAAAAAAACCGGTGGTTTGTTATATGGGCTCTATCGCAGCCAGTGGTGGATTTTATGCTGCCATGGGTACGACTTACATTATCGCAGATGAGCTCACGATTACCGGTTCGATCGGGGTCATCATGCAGACGCTGAACTACAAGGATTTATTCGACAAGGTCGGGCTTAAAACCCTGACATTTAAAAGTGGGCGTTATAAAGATATCCTTAACGGGGATCGCGAGCCCACACAGGAAGAAATCGATCTTGTTCAATCCCTCATTATGGAAACTTATGATAAGTTCTATACTATTGTCCTTTCTGAAAGAAACCGGAACGGGGAGATTATTGACGCCGCCCTACTCAGGGATAACCTTGCCGACGGACGTATTTTCACCGGAAAACAAGCCATGCAGAATAAGCTTATTGACCAGAATGGTTATTTTGAAGACGCGGTCAAAAAAGCAGAAGAGCTGGGACATGCAAGTAACGCCCAAGTCGTAGAGTATGAGATTCCTTTCAGTTTCAGCGATTTCTTCCGTTTATTTGGGGAGGCCAAAGCTGAAAAAACCCTCAAGATCGATCTGGGTCTGCCCGCCGAACTCAAGCTCCAGCCCGGTAAAGCCTATTTCCTGTCTTATCATCTCTTTTAAAGACTATTCTCATCAATGACGTGGCGGGCCGCATGGAGCACTTCACTCACCGAGATATCAGAGACCGGTTCCCCCCTGACGTAATGGTGCTTTGATGACAGGGCTTTCCATTTCTCGAAGGGCGCATTTTTCCGCCAGAGGATTACCCCGGGAATACCACAGGCGGTCGTTAGATGGGCTAGCCCCCCTTCAAAAGCAATGACAAACCGTGCTTTTCCGATAATGGCCGCCAGATGCAGAACCCCCGGTGTGTCTATCGAGCAAATGGAATCATGATCACACAGGGTCACTAAATCGCGCGCGATTCCCCGGTCTGATGGAGTGCTGGTAATGACCACACTGAAACCGAGTTCACTCCTGATACATTGGCACAGGGCCGAGAAATTCTGCACCGACCAATGATCCTCTTGGTTAGTGCTCACACTCACGAGAGCAAATCCCTTTTCCTCCAGATGAAATCCGGATAACGCCTGATTTGCGAATTCCTCGTATTCCGGGGAGACCTTGATACTGAAATCATAGGGGCCTTCCGGAATCGCCATCGGGAGGAGTAAACGCATACAACTCACCGCTTGGTGTTCCTTTTCTAAGGGCACCTCGACCGGGTCCGTATAAAGGAAGCGTTCCCTCAGATCCGGATCATTTTCATTCACAAACCCCATCCGCCGTCTCGCTCCACTTAAAAAAGCGAGAGAAGCTGCCAAACTGTCAAAACCCACTTTCACCGCAAAACTGTAATCAAATCCACAGGCATATTTTGCATTCTGGATAATCTGGGCGTAACGTCCCCCTTCCTTCTCTAAGATGATGATCTCATCACAGAGACCGGAGGCGGATGCCATCAGCTCCCCTTCCCTGTCCGCCAGCACCCTTATCCAAGCCTTTGGAAAATGTTTCCTTATCTGGCGAATCATCGGCAGGGTGCACACCATATCCCCCATTCGGTTCCTGCGGATAATCAGGATTTTAGGGTAACGATCGGTAGGACAAATGAGCGGTGGCCTCTTTCCACTCCGGCAAAGCAGGATTAATCGTAAAAAATTCCTTAAAAAAAACCGTTTCATATTCGAAAAAATCATTCTTTCCCTTGAGGATAGGGTCGATAGAGGGGATCCCCGATGATTGTAATCTGCCAGGAGACCATCCGCTGCGAGGCATAGGCACTATCCGCAAAATTCCACCCTCTCAATAGCCGGTTAGCAAATACCCCCACATCCGGAGTAAAGAGTAAATAAGGTTCATTGACTGCACCCATCGTCGCGACGACCCCTCGGCTGATGAGTGGCCCGCACCAATTCGCCTCGGGACTCCTTAATGTATTCGCACTAAATGAGTAGATATGATAGGCCACCGCTCCTAGGGGGAACCTGAAATCCCCGGGTTTCATGGGCCCGCAAATATCGGAGGCGTACCAGCCGAAATAAAATGCCGCGTCGCGCATATCCACTTTCGGTCCAAAAAGGGCTTCTTGTTCATCAAAAACAACCGGGACTTTTTTCTTTTTAAAATCCGCAGCCGCACTCCTGAGCCAAAAGTCACCGATGGCATAAGGCCCCTCTTTTATTCCCCGTGCATCAATAAACGCTTTTCCTTTTACCCCTCCGTTCCTTTCTGCAATCAAGGTGTCTTTGATCATCTTCTCCACATCCTGATAAGTGGGGCCATCCAGCCGTGTGACTAGAATCATCTGGTTATTCCCCACAAATCGATCCTTGGCATTAAAATAGAAATTTGGGAATGGCCCGGTCAATGGATATTTAATCAAAGGCAAAAGGCAGAGCTCGGTATCCACAGCCGCATCATTACGGTTTAATTCCGCAGGAGGCTTTTGATCCGGGCGCGACTTATCGATGAGATAATCAGGCATCGGCTCTGACGCACTCGTCGCGGCGATTTTCAGGGGGATGCCCCGAATCAAAACCAGGTAACGGATACTCTCCTCGTTATGAACTTCGTCCTGTGGGTTCAGCCGGAAATGATAGAGTTTACGTTTTTGGAGTTGTTCCCTGATTGGCCACTTGATTTTAAAGTCAAAATGATCCCGGGTGACCACCTCTCCCCGGTCACAACGGATTTCAATGATTTGCTCATCAGTAATCCCCCTTCCCCGGGCATAAAGCCGGGCAAGATCGGCCGCTCCGGGCTCTTGGGAATTATAAACGACGGCCACGAATCGGCTGAGGGAATTATCCTGGGCGCAAAGTACCGGCGACAAACATAATAAGAGGATCACGCCGAGGATGGAAAGAGCCCGAGGCTTTAATGTGTTTCGCCTGTTCATTTCCCTTTAAAACTCCACCTTGAGTCCGTCCCATGCGAAAAATACGTCTGGAGGGAGGTTTGCCTGATCTTTGTCATGGTCGTAATACTCAGTCAGATGGGTGAAATAGGTCGTTCCCGCCCCGATCCGGGCCCTTACTTCCAGTGCCTCTGACAAACTCATATGGGTGGGATGTTCTTGGGGTCTCAAAGCATCTAATACAACAACCCCGATCCCTTTTAAGTTCTGGATTATTTCATCGGGCACAGTCTTTGCATCACTAATATAAGCAAATCGGTCCTTCCCTTGGTATTCAAAGAGTAAACCATACGTCGTCATGCGCCCGTGGGGCACCGGCAAAGGCGTGATACTGATATCACCGATTTCTATTTTACTGGTGAACATCCTCGCATCCGGGTGGAAATATCCCCTCGGGATAGGTCCTACCGGTGTAAATGCATAAAAAAAGATGTGTTTAATCAGCTCCATCGTGGCTGGTGAAGCGTAAACCGGCAAGGGTCCACCCAGAATATCACACCACCTCCGGCAATCGTCCATTCCCATGATGTGATCGGCGTGCGCATGGGTAATCACCACGGCATCCACACGTTCCACCCCTTCTCGCAGGCATTGGATCCTCATTTCCGGCGTGGTATCGACCAGGATATTCGTCGTATCCGACTGGACGTAGATCGAGGAACGTGTCCGGTGATTTTTGGGGTTAGCCAGATATTCCGGGGGATACTTCTTCCCCAAGAGAGGTACCCCTTGTGATGTGCCTGACCCTAAAAATGTAAATTTTAGTCCCATGAAAAATTATATTGATTCCTGCACGTTACTGTCTTTATCGCTGGGCACCCGATTTTGAACCTTATCCCAGAGCGGTTTACCCTGCAAAAGGTGCTCCTCAATAATCCGGGGCACATCTTCCGGGCTCACATCCGCATACCAGAGTCCCTCAGGGTAAACCAAGACCGCCGGGCCGATCTCGCAAAGTCCCACACTCGAACAGTCCGTACACATGATATCACCCTCGATCTTGGATTTCCGGAGCAAATTGCGCGCCTTAAGCTCCTCCATGAATCGTTCTTTCACCGCGGCTGACCCCCGGGCCGTACAGGATTTCCCGTTACAGACAAAAACATGTTTTTTGAAAGGAATCAGATTTTTGCGGTTGTCGTTCATACCGGCCTAGACTAGCATTCGCGCCAGAGTTGTCCAAAACGAAAAATACACCCATGCTCGAAACTTTACGTATCAAAAACCTGGCTTTGGTCGAAGACCTTTCATGGGATTTGTCCAATGCCCTCAATATTATTACCGGTGAGACCGGCGCGGGTAAATCAGTGATTATCGGGGCCTTAGACCTCATCCTCGGTGAACGCAGTGACAAATCCCTGATCCGTACCGGTGCCGACACATGCACGGTCGAGGCTCTTTTCCAGCTTTCCCCCGCACTCGTGGAGCAATTTGCACCGCGCCTCGAGGAAAACGGGCTCGAAGCCTGTGATGACGGGCAGCTCATTATTAAACGTATCCTCTCCATCTCCAGTACCGGTAAACAATTCGTCAACGGCAGCCCGACGAATCTCCAGACACTCAAAAATATTACCCGCGGCCTCGTGGACATGCACGGCCCACACGACCATCAATCCCTCTTTTCTGTGGATGAACAGCTTTCCATCCTCGATAAATTCGCCGGGCTCGGGCAAGCCAGGGCACAATTCTCCCTAGGATACCGTTCCTGGCGCAAATTGCTCGATGAACGTGACTCGCTGGTTATTAATGAACGCGAGGCCAAACAACAACTCGACCTTTGGAGTTTCCAGCTCAGCGAGATTGACTCAGCTCAGTTAAACCCCGCTCAAGACGGGGATGACCTCGAAAACCGTTATAAACGCTCAGCAAACTCGAAGAAACTGGCGGAACACATCCAGTCCGCACAAACCATCCTCACCCTCGGTGAGAGCAATTTGCTCGAGAGCCTGAATCAACTCCAGCGCCACTTGCAGGACATCGCCAGTCTGGACGCCTCCGCCCAACCGCTGGTCGATGCTAATGACCGCGGCTTTAATGAACTCCAGACCCTGATTTCTGACTTAGAAGATTATGCCGACAGCCTCGAGGTCGACCCGGCGGAGTTCAACCGGATCAGTGAACGTATCTCCTTGATCCAAACCCTGAAACGTAAATACGGGGCGAATATCCCCGAGATTCTGGATTTTGCTCGAAACACCCGGGCAAAGCTCGACAGCCTAGAAAGCCGCGACGAGCAAATGGCCCAGTTCACCAAACAAATTGCTGCTCTGGAGAAAAATCTCGAGGTCGAAGCCGGGAGATTAAACCAACAAAGGCGGGTCGCCGCACCAAAGCTCGCGAAACAAATTGCCCAAGAGCTGGGTTCACTCGGCTTTAAACAATCCCAGTTCTCGATCGATCTTAAATCAAATCCCGGATTCACCGCCACCGGCAAAGATTCGGTAGAGTTCCTCTTTGCACCAAACCCCGGTGAACCCGCCAAGCCCCTGCGTGAAATCGCCTCCAACGGGGAGATCTCCCGTGTCATGCTCGCGATCAAGGGGGTGCTCGCCGAGGAAGACTCTGTCCCCC
>JAWXBN010000128.1 GCA_034440155.1 Verrucomicrobiota bacterium
ATTAATTACAGTTATTTATCAAGTTTGATGTCGCTAAATTATATAATCATTGACAATAATCTGAATTACCTTGAAATCTATATTTGTGCTGAAAATAGGTAAAATAGAACTAATTACCTATGAATTAAAAAAACGCATTTATACCGGCGAATTAAAATCCGGTGATAAGATACCGACTCAAAATGAGTTGGCCACCCTTTATAAGGTCAGTCGAGACACCCTGAATAAAGCAATAAAGGAACTCGTTTCCGACGGTTGGATCAAAACCTCAAAAAAAGGGGGGAGTCTTGTTCCTGATTCTTTACCCTTTGAAAAAAACTACGCCCTTGTCTCTATGAGGGACTCATGGGAACAATCATCTTTCACCCGATCACTCATCCTTGCCGCGAGTGAGATCGAAGACGATCTCCAGAGTCGATTAACTCCCTTTCACCTAAGTAAGATCGGGATGTCAGATAATAATCTTTTACTTTTGGATGAAGTTACTCAAAAAATGAAATTTGCTGGATATATATTTTGTGACCATCCCCATTTGTTCCATAATTCCGTATTTGTGAAAAATAAAATTCACCCAAAAGCGTGTTTCACCTCATGTGATTTGGACGGTTTTTTCGACATCCTGGTCTGGTTTGACTTTAAGGCACTCTATGAATTAATCGCGGAAAAGATGATCATCAAGAATATCCGCCGCCCCTTCTTCCTGTGCGTCCCAGAAAACAATTCGTCGTCATCAATCATGGACGTCCTCAAACAAAAAAATATCCCCCACTCACCCAGCCACTCTTTTTCTCTTCCTTGCGGGGATGAACAAAACACAAAGAACGTTATTCGAATCATCACCCAAATGCACGAGAGTGTGCGTCCGGACGCTGTGATTATCCTCGATGACAATCTCCTGAAGCCGGTCTGTGATGAATTACAATCCATGAAAGAGCGTGGCCACGAGGCTCCATTGATTATCAGCCATTTTAATTACCCGTCCAACTATAAAACATCTTATCCCGTAATCAAAATCGGGTTTGATCTCCGGAATATTTTCACCACATGCATTCCCCTCCTCGAGAAAAAAAGGCTCGGCGAGGACATTCCGAAAAAACTACTGATCAAACCAAAGTCTTTTTCTTAAGCCCGGCCTTTGATCGGATGTATAATACGGTAATCAATGTGCTGAGCCCCCACGCAATTTGCGCCCATACTGACGGCTCGGGCACAGACTCCAAAGTCCCCAGCCAAGCACCGCGTCCGGAAGAGCCCACATAAATTTTGCCGTATTCATCCCAGTCGCCATAAAGCACATTGGGAGAAAACCCTAGAGGAAAGACAGTGTCGGTCATCGATAACCATGTCAGTCCCATATCATCCGATCGCCACATGCGATCCATATCAGAAAACCCTGTTATTTTTCCAAATAGATACATGGAATAATTACTATTTCCTGGTTTAGCTGCACCAAAACTGAATAAAATCGAACTTGTGACCGTGCTGATGGTATCTCGATTCACCCCAAAGTCATAATATCGATAGAGAGGATCCCCCGAACTGTAGGCCCAAAACTCGCCTTGCATACCCAGTTGTGTCACTAAGCCGAAACTGTCGGCACTACTAATGTACCGTGGATGGTCTTGAATATAGGAGAAGCTCACCCCACCATTTGTGGACCGGTATATTTGTGCAGGCGCAATACCCTCTCGCGGCCTTATCGCATAGAAGAAATCCTCATCCACCCCATCCGCCACGAGCGGTTTACTTGTATCAAACTTTCCATTACTGATTATTATGGGAGTCCCAAAGGTATTCGTCACAGTGGAATAGGACCATGACGCACCGCCATCTACTGTAAATGAAAACTTTCCAGTGCTGTCTATTGCGACAACACGATTTGAGTCCGTAGCAGATATTGCGATTTTTCGTGCAACCGCGTATTGCCCTGCGTGATTAGTCCAAGATGACGAAATATCTGACCAATTAAGACCTCCATTTGTAGATTTAAGCACCACCCCTCTTTCATTACTCCCTGTGCCAATATATCCATGGGCTCCGCGATACAAAACATCACTATTTCCTTTGAAAAAATCGACCTGATAGGAGTTTTGAATCAAGGATGCCCCTCCCAGCTGCGTGGCGGGCGCAAGAGTGGGGTCCACGATCCTGACACCATCCATGTCAGCAGCGGTTAAAATCAATGCTTTACCTGGAGCTTTGATTAAATCACTGACGACGATCTCCTCATGATTGTCGCGCAAAGCTTCGAACACGGGCCTGGTCATGGTGTTTCCATCATTGGCCTTGTTGATATCTGTACTTCTATAAATACCTGCATATTCGGTAAACCAGACGGTATTAGGATTATTGGGATCTATCAGGATGTCAGAGGCCCCTGCTGTAAATCGTCTGGACGCCGTATCCCAACCCGGACGGCCAATCACATCGACGGGACCAAACTCGTCAAGACGTTCCCAGTTTGTACCACCATCAACCGTACGATAGATCCGTGAAGAATTCCGATCTGGATCATATTTACTAATCACCATCGTATTAGGATTTGATTGATCCACGGAAATGCCTGAGATGTCCCCTGCTGTCGTGAAGTTTTCCATTCTGAATTGGCCTGTGGTCGCATTGGTGATTTTCAGGACATTATTTGCTGCCCCAATATCTACCCCATATTGTTGCCACACTCCCGTATTGGTATTCCACTTCCACAAACCGTCATTATCAGTCCCGACAATCAATGAATCACCAGCCTGGGCAAAAGACAGGGGTTTAAACGGCTGGAGCCCAGTACTGATTTCTTGCCAACTGGATCCGCCATTCGTTGATTGAAAAATCCCGCCCTGATTACTGTTTGCCCCATAAAGTCCTGCATACATCGTCATGGACCCTGCCGCCGTCCCTGAGCTTTTATCAATATGAAATGCAGTAATCCCCGCATGATCGGCAAAAACAGATGTGTAGGCATTCGTCAATAATCCGCCCCCCATCTCTGCCCAAGTTAAAGTCGAACGGTCATATCTGAGTAATCCATCACGGTGAGTCGCATAAAAAAGATAATTAGAATTGTTTGGGTCAACCATGAGTCTTTCACCCGCCCATCGATACTGATCATTTCCCCCGACACCCCCATAAGTCTGTCCGTTTGTATAAACAAAAGTGAGATTGGGGGCCGTTGGGAAATTGATTCTTTCCAGTGTATTTCCGCGATCCGGTGAGAAAAATAATGCATTATTTGTGCTGTAATGACTGACTCCGGCCGTAAAATAAAGAAAGTCTTTATTGTTCGGGTCAATCGCCATACCCTCTATCCCATACAAGTCCTTATCTTTGTATGTAAACCTGTCAGTGATCGGTGTCCATGATGTGTCGGCGGCATTCCACCGATACAAACCACCAACGTCGGTTTTCATATAAACAATATTTGAATCATCAGGATGCACCTGTACGCCTGTCACATACCCGCCCCCGCCGATTTTAATATTGGACCATGTCACAGAATTCGAAGATGTTGATGCGATGTTTGTATAGGGAAGTGTATCGCTAATGACCTGTGCATCGACCATGACGCCTGTTATGAGAGTAATCAATATTACATTTAGAAATGCATTTTTCCGTATAACAATAGGATAAACTCTCAATAATATGGATCTCCGGCGACGACTCGGCAGTAAGGTATTCCATTTAGTTAATTTCAAATAAACCATTAACCCTCCTACGAGGATGAGTAAAATCTCGGATGGTTCGGGAATAGACTGGATACCACTGAGAAAATTAAAACGGGCTCCCCCAAAGATCGAAGGATCAGTGCTAGCCCCCAGCCCGCCATTTAACAAGGTGGAAAAAGAGGAGGAATTTGTCAGGGCATTCACATAACCGCGGATTGTAGTCGCATTTGATATAGTTAAAGCCATATCCCCGCTTCCGGATAGGAGTCCGGTATTTGACGGGCTCCAGTAATTTTGGCTAAAGGACAGCCCATTAGTACCCCCGGCGACACTGACCAGTGTGCCCCCCGGGCCATCCAAGAAAAAAATATTATTTGTTCCTAATGAATTATCGTGGGTGTGCCCTCCTGCTAAATCAAAATGGATCAAGCCAGATACGGTATTCATATCCGTATCCGTCGAGTAGAAAGTATTATTGATCAGACGGGAGTTATCAAAGCCCCCCCCTTGGAGGAAATCCCCATAATAAAACCCGCTTTTTCCACCGATGACAAAATTGTCGGTGATCAGGTTATTATTGAGTTGCAAAGAGCTTCCCCCATTCTCATCGGCCAGCGCGATTCCCGTCGCCGGTCCGAGCACCCCGGGGGTCGGGGTCGATGCCGTCCAGTAGAAATTCGTATTTCCAGAATTAATGGTAAGATTCCTCTGCACCGTGCTATTGACCGCCCCGTCAAGATAGATATTTGCACTGAAATTATCACGCACAATATTCTCCTCGACCACGTTATTTGACCCACCGGCGATAATTCCTTCTCCCCAGTTATTATATACCGAGTTCTGCCGGATCGTGACATTATTCCCACCCGAACCGATTGCATTATTCCAGCCTGATGTGTCATGGTTACTATTCATCCTCACAGTGTCATGCACTTCATTTCCCTGAATCAGTATATTAGTGGGCACCGTAGCAAATGGCGCATTGCCCGGCCCACCATAGATCGCTATCCCCGTGCCAGTAATATTGTTAATCTTGTTATCCAAAATATTGATATTATTCCCGCCCCCGCCCTGACTGGAGATAGTGATACCTGAACCCTGCGAATTTTTTATTTCGAGGTTTTGAACCGTGTAGTTATTGGCAAATATTCCGATGCCTGAAGCAGCATTATTTACGGTTGTCCCCGTGTATCCGAGATCGAAAACAGCATTCTCACCCGTGTAAGAGGAGATGGTCACTGGGTTCCCCGCAGCCCCAGAGTTCGCAAGTGCCAAAAAAATACTATTTGTATAGGTGCCCGCACGGAAATAAACTTGGTCACCGGGATCAGGATTCCGGCTCCCGCCGTAGTTGAAAGCAAAAAACTGGTCAAGGTTAGCTTGGCTGGCTGTCAGGGGATTGCTGATCGTGCCCACTGACGCCTCGGGACCGGAAAATATATCCACCCCGCCGGATTCGACAAAATACCAGTCACGGGCTGACACCTCCGTATAACCCATGAGCATTAAAAACAAACTGACTGTATATATATAATTTTTCATCGCATTGATACCCCTTGCCCTCATGAATCCATGGGAGCAATTATCGTTTTATCAATGGATGCTTTGGTAGTTAGGAAAAGACCATCCAGACTCTTAATTCCCTTACTTACACCTAAGCCACGACCGATGTCCACCTCCTATCCCAATAATGTCTTTACTTAAAAAGACATTACCCCCCTTCCAGCAGGCATAGGCATGACTTTAAAAACGAGATTCAGGAGCTTGTGACTGATTTCTGACGGAGAGAGCATATTGTCTATACACGATTCGCCTTTATTCTGAAAGAATCAGGTGGGTTTGACTTGCCCTTGTCTCCAGTAAAACCTTTAATTTCCCTTTACATCATAAAAGCATTCAAGTGAGTGGGCGCTTTTTACCGCTAAAATAAAGCACATCAAAAAAGGTAAATATGGCATATACGATCGGCGTTGATTACGGAACAAACTCAGTCCGCGCACTCGTCGTGGATACTAATAACGGCAAAGAAGTCGGAACTTACGTTTTTAATTACCCCCACGGCCACCAAGGTGTCATCATCGACCCCAAAGACCACAATCTCGCCCGGCAACATCCTGCGGATTACCTTGCTGGTCTCGAGACGAGCGTGCGTGAGGCCCTAAAGCTCGCCGCACAAAATGATGCGCAATTTGCCCCGGAAAATGTAATCGGTATCGGCGTGGACACCACAGGATCGAGCCCGATTCCCGTCGATGCAAATTGCGTGCCCTTGGCCATCCACCCTCACCACAAGAATAATCCCAACGCCATGTGCTGGCTCTGGAAAGACCACACCAGCGTGGAGGAGGCCGGTAAAATCACCGATCTAGCCCTCGAGCAGCGCCCCCAATATGTCGCCAAATGCGGCAATACCTATTCGTCCGAATGGTTCTGGGCAAAAATCTGGCACTGCCTCAATGTCGACCCAAAAGTTTTCCATGCGGCCTATAGCTGGGTGGAGCTCTCCGACTATATCCCGGCGGTATTGTCCGGGGTGAAAAATCCCGCCAATATCAAACGCGGGATCTGCGCCGCCGGACACAAAGCCCTGTATTGTGATGAATGGAATGGGCTGCCTGACAAGGAATTCCTGAATATGCTCAGCCCCGAGCTGGGCAGATTGCGCGACCGCCTCTACGACAAGGCCTATGACCTGAATGAATCAGCGGGACTTCTCACGAAAGAATGGGCTGTCAAACTCGGGTTACCCGAAGGCATCGTCATCGCCATCGGCGCTTTTGATGTCCATCTGGGTTGTATCGGCGTGGGCATCAAGGAAGGTGTCGTCGTCAAAGCCATGGGGACATCCACCTGCGACTGTGGTGTCGTCAGTAATACCAAAAAAGTCGCCGATATCCCCGGTATCTGCGGGATCGTGAATGGCTCCATCCTCCCCGGATTCTACGGACTTGAGGCCGGCCAATCCGCCGTCGGCGATATTTTCAAATGGTTTGTCGAGGTCGTCTGTAAGGGCCAAGACTCCCTCCACGGCGAGCTCACAAAAGAAATGGCCGCGCTTAAACCCGGACAATCCGGCCTGCTCGCCCTTGATTGGAATAACGGAAACCGCACTGTCTTGGTCGACCAACGTCTCACCGGACTTTTAATCGGACAAACCCTGCACAGTTCCCAAGCCGAAATCTACCGCGCCCTCGTCGAGGCCACGGCCTTCGGCGCCCGCGCGATCCTTGAGCGCTTTAAGGAGTACGGGGTTCCGGTCACCGACGTGGTTTGTTGCGGCGGGATCGCCGAGAAAAACGCGGTGCTCATGCAGATTTATGCGGATGCCACCGGTTACGAAATGAAAGTATCGCGTTCGCCCCAGACCTGCGCCCTCGGCAGCGCCGTGGCCGCTGCCGTCGCCGCGGGTTCTGCCAAAGGGGGTTACGCGGACTTCCCCGCGGCCATGGCAAAAATGACCGGACTCAAGGATGTTACTTATAAACCCATCGCAGAAAACGTGGATATCTATAATGAACTGTACTTCCTCTACATGAGACTCCATGACAATTTCGGCGGAGTCACCAAAGGGGATGACCTCTCCCTTTTTATGAAACAACTCATCAATATCAAACAACGCCAATCTAAAGATTAAACCCCCGACTCTTTAAACCCCTCACTCAAAAAAATATCATCGTTATGTCAAAAACCACTACTCAACCCATCGAAATCTGGTTCGTCACAGGAAGCCAACACCTCTACGGGCCTGAAACCCTCAAGCAAGTCGCGCTGAACTCCCAAAAAATCGTCGCCGCCCTGAACCAGTCTAACCGCATTCCGGAGCAAATTGTTTTTAAACCCGTCCTGAAAACCCCCGAGGAAATCCGTTCCCTCTGCCAGGATGCTAACCATAATGCAAATTGCGCGGGGCTCATCCTGTGGATGCACACATTCTCCCCCTCGAAAATGTGGATCTCGGGGCTCTCCACCCTGCGTAAACCTTTCCTGCACCTCCATACCCAGTTCAACCGCGACCTGCCTTGGGGCACGATCAATATGGACTTCATGAATCTTAACCAATCCGCCCACGGTGACCGTGAAGCCGGATTCATCCACACACGCCTGCGCTTGAACCGCAAGGTCGTCGTCGGACATTGGAGCGACACCGAAACCCAAGACCGGATCGCGGCCTGGATGCGTGTGACCCGGGCCTGGACCGATTCACAAGGGATGAAGATCGCCCGGTTCGGTGATAACATGCGCCAAGTCGCCGTGACAGAAGGTGACAAAGTCGCCGCTGAAGCAAAGTTCGGTTACTCCGTCAACGGGTACGGCATCGGCGACCTCGTTAAATATGTCAATGCCGTCTCCGACACGCAAATTACCACGCTTTGCAAGGAATACGAGGCCACATACAATGTCGCCAAACCCTTAAAAAAAGGCCAAGCGCGCCACTCTTCCCTCCGTGACGGGGCCCGCATCGAGCTCGGACTACGCGCTTTTCTGGAAGAAGGCGGCTTTAAAGGATTCACCACGACTTTCGAGGATTTGCACGGGCTCAAACAATTACCCGGTCTAGCTGTCCAACGCCTCATGGCCGACGGTTACGGCTTCGGCGCGGAAGGCGACTGGAAAACCTGCGCCCTCCTGCGCACGATGAAAGTCATGGCTGCCGACCTCAAGGGCGGGACGTCATTTATGGAGGATTACACTTACCATCTCGATCCGAAAGGTCACCTCGTCCTAGGCGCACACATGCTCGAGATTTGTGAATCCATCGCCTCCGGAAAACCTAGCCTCGAAATCCATCCCCTGGGCATCGGTGGCAAGGAAGATCCCGTCCGCCTCGTTTTCGACGTGCCCGCAGGACGCGCAATCAACGCATCACTCATCGATCTCGGCAACCGTTTCCGTTTAATCGTCAATGAAGTCAAAGTCATTAAACCCCCGAAAAAACTACCTAAACTCCCTGTCGCCCGTGCCGTGTGGCATTGCCTACCTGACTTTAAGATCGCATGTGCCGCCTGGATCTATGCCGGGGGTGCCCACCATACCGGATTTAGCTACTCGGTCACCACCGAGCACATGGAAGACTTTGCCAAGATCGCCGGGATCGAACTCGTCGTCATCGACGAGGACACTCGCCTGCGTGAATTCGAGGCGCAACTCCGTAATAACGAGGTCTATTACACCTTGTCATCGGGGTTCAAAGCCTGATCATTAAAATAAGGCCCGTGCCCCATTAACGGGCCCCTCAAAAAGAAAGAAAAATACCATGAGCGCATACGATTCACTCAAAGAAGCCTGTTTCGAGAGCAATTTGCTCTTACCGGAATTTAAACTCATCGACCTGACTTTCGGTAATGTCAGTGTCGCTGATACGGACAAAGGGGTTTTCGCCATTAAACCCAGCGGTGTTGATTACCGTCAGATGATGCCGACAGACATGGTCGTCCTGGATTTTGAAGGTAAAACTGTCGAAGGCAAATTGCGCCCGTCCTCCGATACTCCTACACACCTGCGCCTTTACCAGGCTTTTAAGGGAATCGGTGCGGTCGTCCATACCCATTCGCGCAACGCCACCGCCTTTGCCCAAGCAGGGAAACCCATCCCCTGTTTTGGCACCACCCACGCGGATTATTTTTATGGTGAGATCCCCGTCACCCGGGCACTGACCGCCGACGAGATCGCCCGCGGGTATGAGCTCGAAACCGGCAATGTCATTGTCGAACGTTTCAAAGATATCGACCACGGGGACATGTCCGCTGTCCTCGTCCGGCACCATGCCCCATTTGTCTGGGGACCCCACGGTAAAAAAGCTGTAGAAAATGCCTTCGCCCTGGAAATCTGCGCCGAGATGGCCATAAAAGCCCTCCAGCTCTCCCCTGACATTAAGAATATCCCCCCGGACCTCCTGAGTAAACATTTTAAACGTAAACACGGCCCCAGTGCTTACTACGGCCAAGGAGATCGTTAGGAAAATATATATTTATGTCACACCCATCCAGCACCAATGCACTAGGATTCGACCAATTCGGCGATCCCTCAGCAGTCATTACCCTCAGAGATATCCCCGTGCCCGTCGCTGGCCCGGATGAGATCACGATTGAAATGATCCTTTGTCCGATTAATCCCAGTGATATTAATTATATCGAAGGGAAATACGGGCTCAAACCTGTCCTCCCAGCGATCGCGGGGCTCGAAGGAGTCGGGCGCATCTGTGTGGCCGGAGAGAATGCCCGGAAACATTATCAACCCGGACAATTTGTCCGCCTCCATGCCGGGGTCGGTGGCTGGCGCCGTTTTTTAACCGTGCGCCCCGACCAGATCGAGATTTTCCCCGGGGGACTCTCGCCCGAGCAAGCCGCAGTCTTTTCAGTGAATCCCCTGACGGCATGGTGTCTTTTGACTTTTTTCCGTAAGCTCGACCCCGGCCAATGGGTCATCCAAAATGCCGCCACTTCCGCCGTCGGCAAATATGTCATTCAAATCGCCAAACACCTCGGCTTACACACGGTCAACCTCGTTCGTAATCTCGAAGTGGCCGATTCACTCAAAGCCCTCGGGGCAGATGTCGTCGTCGAGGATCAGGATGGCTCCGACGAGCAAATTACCGCACTCACCGGCAAAGCCACGATTAAACTCGGTCTGAATGCCGTCGGGGGTGACAGCGCCCTGCGTGTCTGCAGTGCCCTCGGGAATTCCGCAGCGATGGTCACATACGGGGCCATGTCGAAACAATCCCTGAAAGTGCCTAATGGTTTCCTGATTTTTAAAAATCTTGAACTCCGCGGTTTCTGGCTGACCCAATGGAAGAAACTCACCCCGCGCGACCAGCAAACCGCTGTAGAAGAAAAAATCGCAGGCCTCTTCAAATCAGGTGTCCTCGATACATTTATCGAATCCATTTACCCACCGGAAGAATATAAGAAAGCCCTCTCACAGGCCCAAACCTCCGGACGCAAAGGGAAAATCCTTTTCCGTTTCTCCGAGTAAGCCCCAAATGATCACCCTCATCCATGATCCCGCCTGTGCTTCCTATCAGAAAATAGGGCATCCCGAGGCCCCTTTCCGGGTCCGTGAATCCGCCGCCCATCTCCTGAAAACACATCCCGACTGGGACTGGGTAAAACCACAGGCTGCCGGGGACCGGAGCATTTTGCGCGCACACAGCCCGCAATTCCTCATGGATATCGACCACCCGCTAGATGACTTCGACGGCGACACACCCGCTTACCCAGAAATCACCGGCATCGCACGTAATGCCGTCGGGGCCGCCCTCGACGCGACACATCGCGCCCTTAAAGGCCAGAAAACATTTTCACTCATGCGCCCTCCCGGCCACCACGCCACCCGGACCCAGGCTATGGGTTTTTGTTATTTGAACTCCATCGCTATCGCCGCACTCGAAGCCGTCGAGATGGGCGTAGGACGCGTGGCGATCTATGACTTCGACGCTCACCACGGCAATGGCACCGAGGACATCGTCCTCAACCACCCCAATATCCGGTTCTGCTCCGTCCACCAGTATCCCGGATTCCCCGGCACAGGAACCACCTCCCGCGCAAATTGCTCCAATTGGCCTGTGCATCCGATGACTCCGAGGAAAGAACACCTCCACCAGCTCCGGCTCGCTTGGGAAAAGGTACTGGATTTTAACCCCGGCCTGATCCTGATCTCTGCCGGTTTCGACGCCTACTCGGGCGACCCGATCACCGAGATGACCCTCGAAATGGAAGACTTTGCCAAGCTCGGGATGTGGGCCAAAAACGCCGCCTGCCCTACCGCGGCTATACTGGAAGGCGGTTACAGCCGCGACCTCCCTCTCATCATGGACGCCTTCCTGAGTGAATGGAGCTGACCCAAGCAGCGTGCGAAGTGCTACGTGCGGGGTTCTATGTTCTAAGTTCTGCTCAATACACAGTTTTAGAATTTACCGCAGCAAATTGCGTCCGGGATCGACGGGGCTTGTCCAAGACTACCCAGACTTTACGACAATCCAAATAGGCAAAAAAGCCGCGTTGACGGTAAATCGTTATGATGTCATACTACAGGCATGAAAACGAGCATTGAAGAACTCACCCGTGAAGCTCTCCAGCTTCCCCCTCGCCAGAGAGTCGCACTTGCTGGTTTTCTGCTGGAAATCGATCAGTCGAGCGGTGATCTGGGAGTCGATGATGCCTGGGAGCACGAGATCGAAGCTCGAATCAAGGCTATCGATAACGGCTCTGTGACGGGAATTCCCTACAACGATGTCATGAGCGAAGCCGACAAGCGTCTTAATTGATGGATATCAACTTTGTCCCGCTGGCAAGGGATGAGTTTCTCGACGCGATTTCCTATTACGAAGATGCTCATACCGGACTGGGTTACCGCTTCAAAGATGAAGTCACCCGTTATGTCCTGTGGCTGTCCGAACATCATAAATTATACAGGATGCGCTCCGGGGGCTATCGTCGCATTAATCTCCGCATTTTCCCCTACTATATTCCCTACGTATTACGAAATGATACTCTATGGGTCTTAGCGATTGCACATAGTTCGCGAAAACCAAACTACTGGATCACCGGAGATTCAAAGTCGTAGAGTTCAGCCTGCGTTTCGAGATGCGACAACCACCGTCTTAAAGACGGCGGATTGGTTTCTCTCCTGGCTGAAAGCAGGCTATAAGATCGAAGCACCGAGTTTCTGAAATATGTGTTACCGCGAGAAAGGCGGTGTTATAAGACCAAAAACGAGCCATTAATTAAAACAATTTGCGCCGTATTGTTGGACATTTCCTTGAATATCGAACTCTACGGCAAGCAGGGCCGCTTGCCCTACACAATCAGCCTACAGGATTCCTCCGTCAACTTCACACAGAGCACTGTTTTTCTTTGGCGGTTCACTTTTCCCGCTTGAGCAATTTGTATTTTTGACTGAGACCTCAAAATGTGTCGCATTGAGCACATGAAGACAATCACCATCCGGGAGCTCCACATGAAAACGGGGGAGTATGTCCGCCAGGCTTTGGAGGAACCCCTCATAATTACCCAACGCGGTCAAGCCATCGCCGTCCTCAAACCCCTTCAATCCTTTGAATTGATTGGCGCAAAAATGCCCAAACGGAAGCTGAGCGATTTGCCCAAAGTCAAAATCGACTCAACGCCTCTGGTCTCTGATGAACGGGACGCCCGATGATTTATTTCGATACGAGCTACATAATAAAGTGTTACTTGGCTGAGCCCGGCTCACCCGATGTCTTGGAGCTTGCTCAAAACACGTCAGGTCTGGCATCCTGCATTTTAGGACGGATAGAATTCTTCTCCGGACTCCATCGCCATCTGCGGGAAAAAAGAATCACGACAGCCGAGCACAAAAAAGTCGTAAAACTTTTTGAATCAGACGAAAAAAACGGAGTTTGGACATGGTTCCCCATGACCAATACCCTTGCAAAAATGGCATGTAACCATTTTTCCCATCTTCCCAGTGATCAATTCCTCCGCTCTTTTGATGCTATCCATCTCACTTGTGCCAGCGAGCAAGGTTTCCCCGAGATTTACTCCAATGACAAACACCTACTCACCGCCGCTCCACTTTTTAATCTCGCGGGGAAAAATGTGATCCCTTGAAAAGAATCTTTTCCCCCAATACCACGTGGCAAATTGCGCGGCGATTCCAGAAAAGCTTGAGGCGGCTTTTTCGACGGACGTGCAGAAGTACGTCCCTCCAGCAAATTGCGCCGGGATGACCGGACTTGTCTGTGAATGTCAGATTGGGACCGCCTCGCATTCGACTGGTATTCACCAGCACATTGAGTGATTTTATCGTCTTCTCAGTCGCATTTTTCCACACGATAGAAGATGATACTCTGACCATTTGAGCCGTGATCGATTGACGACGCGATCCAGAATGGATAGTCGCAAAAATACGGAAATAACCATGGAGTGAACGATCTCCCACACTTTACTCATGGCCTCCGGGGCTTGAGCAAATCGCTCCTCCGAAGTTCCTGCCCCTCATTGATATTGGCGGAATGAGGCATTGATCTTTTACTTGTGGGCAAAAGGGTCCTTGCGGCATTCGGGACTCATATTGGCCAGAGCCCAGTTGATGCCCTGCTAGATATTGCGCCACTCTTCTCCACTCCCGATAGACTGTTATCTTTTGATCTCTTCCTTTTCCTTCAATGTATCCATGGGATTCCACCTTCTTGTTTTACCTTTGTTACTTGTATCGCTGCATAGCCTGATCCACCTCTTGTCCGACGATGCGAACGTGAGGTCGTATCGCAGACAATGGATGCGGGAGGGCGGTGAGGCATAGGGGGCCTTAGGCTTCTTTGTGGACATAGGTCGAGGCATCTCTACTTAGTCTTTAGTGCATCTTTCAGTTTTTCCTTGCAGCGATTTAGACCTAGTGAATGGAACTAACCAGAAATTTTCTTGTTTGGGGTCGGGTGGATTTGATCTCCGTACCAAGCCTGAACCCACGTGAGCCAATCTTCCTCCGTCGTCACAGGTTTGTTTTGACTGGTTATTATCCAATAATCTTCGCGAGACACCCATTCCCCTTTTTCATTCTTGGTATGGAAGATCAGATTCCCATCTTTGCCCAGATATTCACCCGGGACTGCAAATCGCAGGTCAACCGACCAACGAATCTTGTCCGATACATTGGGCACTGACCGATGCATCATAAATGAATTAAACATCAAAACGTCTCCGGGCTCCATTACGAAGGTGATCACGTCCTCTTCAGAATTTTTCAATTCCTCAGTTTCTAAAAATCCACCTTCGTTCTTACCTTGAAAATGAGGAATAAAATCCCATTTATGTGATCCCCGAATCACTTGCATGGCCCCCATGTCTTCGGTCACTGAAACCAAAGGCAACCAGCACGTGATGAGGTTACATTGTTGAGCGGCGGCACCGTAATACCCTAAATCCTGATGCCAAGGTACGGTCATCACTTTGTTATGAGGTAAGTTAGGCCGCGCGTTGTAAGCAGGTACACCACAAATCTCATCGCCCATCACATCTCGTAAGGCTTTGACCAAACTTGGGTCGTTATTTAACTGATACAACCCTTTACGCGAAATCACCGCACGAAAACTGCGGCCAAACTCAATGGCTTTCATGTTGAGAATCGTTAATCGCTTTTCATACGGAAGATCTTTGCGGTCATCAGTGATCACTCCTTCAACCATGTACTTTTGAATGATCTCATCAACGATCTCTTCCATCATGTGATTCATGGCCGCAATGCAAGCCGGTTCAATGAGACCTTTTAAATGGATAAATCCATCTTTTTCCCATTGGTTCATTTGTTCAGCAGATAAGATGTGTAAGGGTTGCGTCATCATAGGTTGACCTTTTGGTTAATAGGGATTCTCTATGGTTTATCGTATAGTGGGTTAGTTATTTTGAAAGTAAGTGGCCTTAACGTTTGTCACTGTCCCTGACGGAATGAGGCATTGATCTTTTTCTCGTGGGCAAAAGGGTCCTTGCGGCATTCGGGACGCATATTGGCCAGAGCCCAGTTGATGGCCTGCTGGATATTGCGCCACTCTTCAAGGCTGCCGATAGACTGCTTCCTTTTTAGTTCTTCTTTTTCCTTCAATGTATCCATGAGATTACTCATCCATTTTTAATGCCAGTTTTAATACCTTGATACGGTCGAGTTTCTGATCACGGGGGTCGAGTGCCATCTGGCATGCCAGCATATCCCCATCTGAGAGACTCCGGTAGGAAATTCCTGTATTAGTCCTTTTTTCAGAAGAACGAATAAAACACTCTTCATAACAACCTTCTAGCCCCTTGACCTCGCGGAAAATATCTAAGCTCCCGGCATCAGTTGTCACACAAAACATCACTTGTCGATCTAGCCACTCCGGAGATTCCGGGATTGGCCTGAATGTTTCGGCCGACTCACCCCATTTAGCTCCAAGCCCGGCTAAAACGTTATTCAAACGCTCCTTATTTTCGGCTGTGTTCCGAAACCAAATATCGACATCATAAGTCAGGATCGGCTCATGGTTGAGCAGGAAATTAACCCCTCCAATCAGGATATAGTCGACCTTCCCCTCAGTAAGGCTTTTGAATATGTGGTCAATATCCATCATCAGACGACTTTAGCAAGATTCCTTCAAATCATCAACCAATGTTATATTTGTCCTGATTACTGATAGGTTACTTGGAATGTGAAAAAAATCTTCGAAAATCCCTGTCTTACACCGGTGCAAGTGGCTCGGCGGCCACGGGGGTCGGGGCCTCGGGCAGGAGGTCGAGTTCGCGGAGGAGTTTCAGATCTTCGTCGGCATCGGGATTTGGTGTGGTGAGTAATTTGTCCCCGTAAAAAATCGAATTCGCTCCCGAATAAAACGCCATGGCCTGGGCTTCCTTCGACAGGCTCGTGCGTCCCGCGGACAAGCGCACCTTTGCGTGTGGGAAAAAAATGCGGGTGGTCGCGATCAGCCGGATGAGTTCAAAGGAGTTGACCGGTTGTTGCTTTTCCAGCGGGGTACCCTCGACGGCGACTAGCGCATTGATCGGGATACTCTCAGGCTGGGGCTCAAAAGTGGTCAGCACCTGGAGCATTTGCAGGCGGTGATCCTCGGATTCACCGAGGCCGATAATACCCCCGCAACACACGGAAATACCGGCTTCTTGGACATGTTTAATCGTATTGAGCCGATCTTGGAAAGTGTGGCTCGTGACGATCTTATCATAATATTCAGGGCTGGTATCGATATTGTGGTTATAGGCATCGAGTCCGGCGGCTTTTAACCGGCGGGCTCCACCCGCAGTCAGGGACCCCAGCGTCACACAGGCTTCGAGCCCCATTCCTGTCACCCCTTGCACCATCTCCAAAATCTCGTCAAAACGGGGATCATCCTCACGGATTCCCTTCCAGGCCGCACCCATACAAAAACGGGTGGACCCATTTTGTTTTGCGAGGGTGGCTTTTTCGAGGACTTCTTCGACCGGCAAGAGTCTCTCGGCTTTCAGGCCCGTGTTATTTTTGGCACTCTGGGCGCAATACCCGCAATCTTCGGAGCATCCCCCGGTTTTAATCGAAAGTAATGTGCAAAGCTGGACCTCGGTCGCATGCCAGTTTTCCTTATAAACTTTCCTCGCTTTTTCGATCAGCTCAAAAAGGGGCAGATGATAAACAGAACGGATCTCGGGGAGGGTGACAGTACGTTTCATAGATTGTTAACATACTAACACGATCTGGTTAACAATCGTCAAGGCAACTTATTATCCTTAGCCTATAAAAGAGAGAAAATAAATCTTTGAACGTTGTTTTACTCAAAATCAGATTACTTTTCACCTCACGGCTAGAATAATTATCTGGAAATGAGGATGAGGCCGAATTAACCTGACGGGCATGGAAACTAGCTGCTTGCCTGTCGGGATTCATCAGGGAAAAACAATCGGACTGCTACCGTCTATGGTAAACCGCCATGGCCTGATTGGTGGGGCGACAGGGACGGGTTCTGGCGGAGGAATTCAGCCGGATTGGGGTTCCTGTTTTCCTTGCTGATGTGAAAGGTGATTTATCCAGGTGAGCTACGGCCGGGGAACTCTCCCCAAAAATGGCCCAACGCCTCGAGTCTCTGAAGCTCGATGCTGCTGGACAGATCGGGGAAGCCAGTCCCACCATCTTCTGGGATGTGGACGGGAATTAAAGGGCATCCGGTTCGTGTCACGATCTACGAAATGGGTCCTCTCTTACTGCCGCGGATACTCGACCTAAATGAAACACAATCGGGGCTACTGCAAATTATTTTCCGGGCGACTGATGACCAAGGTCTCCTGCTCCTCGACATCAAAGACCTGCGTGTGATGCTCCAATACGCTGCTGAGAATGCCTAAACTCAATAGGCAATTCCAGCAGCTCGACCAAGCGGCCGCTGCATTGACCCAATACCAGAATTACCTCGCCCAGATCGACGTCGGTAACCGTGAACCAGCAAAGAATGAACTCCGTAACTTTATGTATACAAATGCCCGCGCCCGGTTAGTTCCTCAAAGCTGGATTACCTCCAAAATGAAAGAGAATAAAAACGATACGACTGAAACGGATAAACTCCTCGCGTCCCTCACTGTCGCCAATCTTTCTGAAACAATCGATAAAATCCAGGTAATCGCCAATAATGACTCCAGCCAAACCCGGAATGAATACTACGGGCTCCTCAATGATTCACGCCACTTACAAGCCATCGAAATGATTAATAAAACGCGCGGTCCTGTGGAAGCCTATAACCGCATGGGACAACCCGGCGGCCAGCACCAATGGCGAAACGCCATCAGTACATTGGCCCTAAATATGCAAACGCAGTATGCCGCCAAAATCCTCAGCATAAAAATCGAAGTGACCAATGACGGTTCCCCTGAGAGCACACTGAACAATTTGCTCGCGCAATTTGCCAAAGAGAAAAACTGGCCCGGTATGGCCAAGGTGCTCGAGCTCATCCGTAACGGACAATTCTACGGCACGACCAGCTCGGATGTGGTCAATGGGGAACTCTCCGCCGCAAGGAATTTCCTCGTCGCCGATCAAATGGAGAAAATGGGCCAAAAAGAAGAGGCCATCAAGTATTACATCGAAACCTTAAAATTTACTAGCGACCGTCTCCCCTCAAAGAGGCCGCCGACCGGCTCACCAAGCTGAAGTCCACACCCTGACCGTCCTGTTTTTCGATAAACCCATTTTTTTTAAAATCTACCAACTGAAGACTTGTCTCATCCCCTCTCGCACCACTTGAACAGGGTTCTCTGGACCTTTCCATGATCCTAAAAAAGGAAAATGAAAATTCCGAACTATTTGCAAGTGCTGCACTACAATGAATAAGCCACCGCTCCCTAATGAACCTTTTGAGTGGCAAGCTACTCTCCTGTAAGTGATTGAAGCCCCGCGGGAAGTTCTGATTTTGACTCGGTGTCCTGTAGGTTAAAAGAATGCTGACAACAAGGAAAAATCGGTTGGATCCCTCAATGATCCCAGAGGAGCAAATTGCTGAACTGGCCAAATTATTCGCCAAACAAGGGCATGTTGCATTGATCGATTCGCAGGGGAATCAGATTCATCTGCCTGAAGCGCTCTTCGAGCATTTTGCTCGGATCGTGCGGCTGATGTCGGAAAAAAAAGCCATTGTGATGGTGCCGGAGGAAGAAGCTTTCACGACACAGGCTGCCGCAAATTATTTAGGCGTATCCCGACAACATCTAGTTGATCTCATTGAAAAGGCTGAGATTCCCCATCACCGAGTGGGCACCCATCGCAGGGTCACTTTTGCCGATCTTCTCGCCTTCGAAAAACGGAGAGATCAGACCCGGCGCAAAACTCTGGACGAACTTGCCGAGGAGGTGGAAAAGGCCGGCCTCTACCATACCGACCACACAGGAGACCAGTGAGAGCTGACTACCGTGTCCTCATTGACTCTTGTGTATTCGTAAACTTCGGGGTTTGTGATCTTTTATTGTGGCTGGGAGAAAAGCCTCGAATGCTTCTACCCTGTTGGTCTGTAAACATTATGGATGAAGTCCGGCGCACCCATGTGGAAAAACTCAAATGGCCCAAATCACTGGCGGATACTTTTTTAGGAAAAAGTGCGAATCGCCTTTCCTGAAGGCGAAGTCAAAGGATATCAAACTTTACAGTCAGTACTCACAAATGATCCCAAAGACAGGCATGTGCTCGCCGCCGCGATCAAGGGACAGTGCCCCCTGATCCTTACGTTTAATGTGAAATATTTTTCCAAGGAATCCACGTCCCCTTGGTTAATTGATGTCTGCCACCCCCAAGACTACCTTCTGATTTTATATGAAATGGACCCCAAACACATAATGGGATGTCTAGGGGGGATTGCTGGAAGGAAAAAGACTAAAATCGAGGACATTCTCCTTCATCGAGGAAAATCTTTACCTCTCTTCTCATCAAAAGTCCTCGATGATTTGGGTGCAGATTGATGACATCTTAAACTCTCGCATTGAACACGGTCACGAGAACTTCATTTTAAATTCAAAGTGTCTTGAGGACTTCCAGCACATCCTGCGCCTGTTTTTTCGTGGAGGCTTTGCGGTCGAGCCAGATGATTTTGCCGTCTTGGATGAGGAAGGCTTGGCGGGCGGGGATCCCTAATAATGTGGGTACGCCAAAGGCATCGATGACCTTTCCTTCCTTGTCTGCTAGGAGGGTAAAGGGAAGCTTATATTTTTCTTGAAAACCCTTTTGAGCCTCCACTGTGTCCGCACTGACTCCGATGACGGCGACCCCTTTTTGACTTAGAATCTCAAATCCGTCCCTCAAACTACAAGCTTGAGCCGTGCAGCCTGGAGTGTCGGCTTTTGGATAAAAATAAACTAGGGTCAAGCCTTTTGCATATACCTCGCCGAGATCCACTGTATTACCATCCTGATCGAGTGAATCCAGAATAGGAGCTGGGTCCCCGACCTTGAGTTCCGTCCCGTGCAAATGTCCCCCCAGAAAAAAGCTCAATAATCCCATTGCGATAAATCCTTTTTGAAATATTGTATTCATCAGTAAGAATAACTAGTGTCATTTTAACCTGATTTTCATTTTTTCGCCATCCAAAAGAAAGGTTCTTTCCTTTATGAATGACATGGTGCTCCTCACTCAATTCAATTCGCTCGACGATGCATTCATGGCCCGGGCCATGCTTGATTCCGCAGGGATAGAGGCTTTTATTCCCGATGAATACACCCTGCAAAATAGCTGGGTCTGGATTACAGCTTACCAAGGGGTGCGCCTGATGGTCCCTGAGGATTGCCTCGACGAATCACGGGAAATTCTGAAAATCTCCAAAGAAAACGATTCCCCTTACCTCAGAGGTTTCACCTGTCCTACATGTGACAGTGATCATGTCATTAATGCCACACTCAAGAGGAAAGCCCTCGCCGCGATTATCGCCATCCTCAATATTCCCTTGCCATTCAGCCGCAAAAAATACGAATGTACTGCTTGCGGGCACAAATGGAAATGATGACACGGGTAACAACTTTCCGAGAGGGTTTCACCAGCTCATCAGCGATATCGACATTTGTTTTCCTATGAGTACCCATACCACATGACACCCTCTGATTCAGTAAAAAAGCCGTCATCAAACGATGACGGCTCTATGGAAAACCAGATTAGTTAGAAGGCGCGACTATTCGGCAGGGGTCCCTGTTGCTTTTAAGGAGGCCAAACGTGATTCACGCTCCTTCAGCTCGTAGTGGAATTGATCCGCGTGTGGAGCCGGGCCAGTGACTTTCGTACGACCCCAGAAGTCTGTGAAACTCTCACCGGCTTTACGGTTCGCCTTAAAATCTTCCAAATAAGTACGCACGGTAGCGGCAATGTCTTTACGTTCGAGGGATTTTTTCTCAAGGCCCGCCAAACGGTCACCGCGGGATGAACCGCCGACATAAAAGGCATATTTATTTGGAGCCCTACCGACAAATGCAAAGTCTGCATTGTAAGGGCGGGCACAACCATTCGGGCAACCGGTCATCCGGACGAGGATGGGCTCTTTCTCGATGCCCAAATCCTTCAGGACCGCATCGATCTCGTCCATGACACTACTAAAGACACGTTCACTCTCCGCGAGGGATAAGCCGCATGTCGGGAGGGCCACACAGGCATGGGCGACCTTGCGGGCTTCGGTAAAGCCTTCCACCGGAGGAACCCCGTTTTCCGAGAGGATCTTTTCGACTGCGGGTTTTTGCTCAGCGGTAATATCGTGGAAAATGATATTACAATTCGGTGTTAACATGACTGGGCAACCAATCTCCTTGGCGATTTTAATGAAAGCCGCCTTGTAATCAATCCCGTCGCCATCCTTGATCCGGCCTTGGGCGACATGTACCCCGACAAAGAGATTCCCATCGCCTTGTTCATTCCATCCGAGTGCATCGGAAACCGTCGTGAATGTCATAGGTTTAAAAGGTGATGTCGGTGATTTCATACGTGCTTTGACGCCATCCCGGACAAAGTCGATTCCTTTGTGTAATACGAGATATTTAAAGCGGGATTGTTTACGGTCTTCACGATTACCGTGGTCACGCTGGAAAGTCACAATAGCTTCGCAAGCTTCGAGGGCGTGTTCTTTAGCCACATAAAAGAGGGGTTGAGCGAGGCAAGGCTGGGTCGCGGTATTCCCGTGCGCCATCCCAAATCCACCACCGACGACGATATGATAACCGAGCAATTTGCCAGCCTCGACATGGGCGATAAAACCGATATCCTGCGAGTAAATATCCACATCGTTACGGGGAGGAATCACGATGCCTATTTTGAATTTACGGGGGAGATAATGTTTCCCGTAGATGGGCTCCACTTCTTCCGGTGTTTTCCCCGACAAATCAACTTTTTGTCCATCGAGCCATATCTCGGCATAAGCCCCAGCGCGCGGGAGGAAATAAGCAGTGATCTCATTAGCAAATCTCAAACATTCGGCATGGGCATCGTCCTTGATCGGGGAGGAAGGCCCCATCGTATTACGGACCACATCACCACAAGCTCCTAATGTCGTCACCCCAGATTCATGGATTCTTTGGACGCATTCCTTAAATCCGCCTTTGAGTATCCCGTGGAATTGAATGCCTTGGCGTGTCGTGATACGCATGGTCCGATTGCCCAAGTCATCGGCTAATTGATCGTGAACGACGTACTGGGCCGCTGTCATCGATCCACCCGGGGTTTTTGTCCGGAGCATGAAACTCCACGCCTTGTCTTTTCCCTCAGCTTTGAGCTTTGAGCGGAGATCGCGGTCATCTTGTTGATAGGAGCCATGGAATTTGAGGAGCAGGTTTTCTTCCTCACTAAAATGGGTTTTTGAAGCGTCAGCCAGTGTTTCGGCCAATGTTCCGCGTAAATAATTACTCTTATCCTTGAGTTCTTCTACCGGGTTATTCGACATAACGTATTTTCCTAATGATGATTGTTCCGCTACAAAGTGAACGACTTCCGAAAGAAAATCAATTGAGATCATCACATTAACATTAATATTCCCACTAAATAGATGGGATTCCTTTCCATACATTTGGACATATGATGATTTTTTACAAAAAAAGCCTAAAAATCTCTTGGCTTTTGAGAGTGTTAACTTAAATATTGTATTTCTATGGCTGGGCCTATTGATTCAGAAAGTGAGAGCAGCATAACCATTTATCTTCGTGAAATCGGGAAAGTCCCCCTTTTAACCGTTCAGGACGAGATTGATCTGGCTGCAATCATCAAAAAAGGGGTGGAAGCAGAAGTAAAAATCAAGGAATTCACTAAAAAGGTCAAGGGAATCCCTGCAAAAGTGACCGTTACCAAGACTAAAGCGGTCAAAAAAACTATTCCTGATAAGGATAAAGCCAAAAAAGCAGCTCTTCAAAAGCTTGCCGAAGAAGGCGCTCAAGCCCGTGAACGCATGATCAAGAGCAATTTGCGTTTGGTTGTTAAAATCGCCCATGATTATTCAAATTTCGGACTCCCCTTAATTGACCTCATTTCCGAAGGAAATATCGGTCTGATGAAGGCTGTGGAACGTTTCGACCCGAATAAAGGGGGAAAACTGAGCACTTATTCCTCTTGGTGGATCAAACAATCCATCAAACGCGCTCTGGCCAACCAAAGTAAAACAATCCGACTCCCTGTCCATTTGGTGGATAAGATCAGTAAGATGCGCCGGGTCGCGGCACGGATGAGTGAGGAATTTGGACGGGAACCCACCGATGAAGAGCTCGCCGATGAAATGAGTATGAGTGTGACAAAAATCGCACGGCTACGCACAGCGGCAATCCGCCCGGCGTCATTAGATGCCCCGATCAGTAATGACGAAGACTCGGCGAATTTTGGTGACATTATCAAGGATGAATCCGCACTCAATCCCTACGAGATGCTCCGCAGTAAAAAACTCAAAGATGACTTGGATGAATTATTAGCCATCCTAGACGCACGCGAACGCGAGATTATCAATTTCCGTTTCGGCTTGGACGGGGCGAATGAACGCACCTTAGAAGAAGTCGGGGTAAAATTCAAGATCACCCGTGAGCGTGTACGCCAAATCCAGAATATCGCCCTGAATAAAATGCTTAAGGCCATGGGTAAAAAAGACCGCCAATTCATTTCAATTGATTAACCTACCACCCCGATAAGCCGGAAATTATTATGCCAGACGAAATTACGATCAAAACCATTTCAAATACCATACGTGACATTGTTGATTTCCCTAAACCAGGCATCCTCTTTAAAGATATCACTCCCGTCCTGCTGAACCCAGACACATTCAAACTCGCTGTCGATGCCTTAGCTGAGCCCTGCCTAGCCGAACGCCCCGATATCATCCTCGGGATCGATGCCCGTGGATTTATTTTTGGTGCGGCTATCGCCTACCATCTCGGCATCGGTTTTGTGCCCATTCGCAAAAAAGGCAAGCTCCCCTATAAAACCATTGAGCAATCTTACGAACTTGAATACGGCGAAAATATTGTCGCGATCCATGAGGATGCCATCAAACCGGGAAACAAAGTTTTTATCGTCGATGACCTTCTCGCTACTGGCGGCACCGCCCATGCTGCGGCCATCCTTGTGGAGAAGCTCGGTGGGAAAATCACTTGTATCTCATTTTTAGTCGAGCTTGGATTCCTCGAAGGACGCAAAAAGCTGGGCGATTTGCCGATTCACTCCGTCGTGAAGTATTAATGGCTCGCATTTTAGCCATCTTAGCCAATCTCTTTCCCGTCTGGGTGCTCAGCGGAGCAGTACTCGCACTCATCCAGCCTTCACTCTTTGATTGGTATAATGTCAAGTGGATCAATCCCACCTTGGCTATTATCATGTTAGGGATGGGGCTGACCCTTTCTTTTGATGACTTCCGAGGGATCCGTAAAATGCCAAAGGCCGTTACGATCGGCTTTTTCGCCCAGTACACGATCATGCCATTTATGGGATGGCTCTCTGCGAGCGTGTTTAATCTCCCCACCCCGATGAAAGTAGGCCTGATCCTTGTCGCCTGTTGTCCCGGCGGGACGGCATCAAATATCGTGTGTTACATCGCACGGAGCAATGTAGCACTCTCCGTCGTGATGACCATGTGCAGCACACTCGCGGCCGCAATCATGACCCCGCTCCTGACAAAATGGCTGGCTGGTACCATGGTCTATGTAAATGGATGGAACCTCTTTTTTGACACGGTCCAAGTCGTCGTCCTTCCCGTCATCGGAGGACTACTCTTGAATCAATTTGCTCGGGAAAAAGTTAAATTCGCATTACCCGTGCTTCCCTTGGTGGCTGTCCTCGGCGTGGTCCTGATTGTCGCCAAAATCATCGGACTCAATGCAGAAGCTATCCGTCAATCCGGCCCCACACTTCTCTTGGCGGTATTCACTCTCCACAGTACAGGATTCGCCGTGGGTTACATTTTCGCCCGCCTCATGAGGCTGGATGAGTTATCCTCCCGTACCGTTTCGGTCGAAGTCGGCATGCAGAATTCCGGACTCGGCGTGGTGCTGGCGAGGAATAACTTTTCCGATCCCCTAACTGCCGTACCTTGTGCCGTTTCCAGTGTCTTCCACTCGCTCATCGGCAGTGCCCTAGCCGGTTATTGGCGTCTCAAAAAGGATGCGGGACTAAATAAAAGTTCACCCCTTAAATCTATCTAAATCTTCTCACTCTTTTTTTGAGCGGGAGCCAATAGCGGCGATCAATATCTGGGCAAATCATTTCCTCCTGCGCAAGTCCAAGAACCACCTTCTCTTCATCACCCGCCATCAGGGCGAAATCCGTATTCCTCCTAAACTCTGCTGCACCGTGTAAAACACATGCCTGACCGCCCATTAGCAGGCATTTCACTTGAAAATCCTGCATCGTGGAAAGGACTTTGTGTATCGGGTTCGGGATCAAGGCTACCTCCCGTTTGAATAAAAAATGACCAAAGCTTTTCAGTTTCCTTCCAACGGTCGATGGGAGCAAGCCGGTACCACTCAGCCTTTGGTAATGTCTTCAGGGTTCAACATTGAACCAATAAGTAACACGATTAGAAGATCGTAGCAAGAAACGACTCTCGGCGAATATTGCTGAATAATAAGCTAGTTTTCTGAGGGCGGCAACCATATCATGCGGTTATGCACCGCATTCGCGATCTCAGGGAATACATCGAAACCCTCCGTGAACTTGGAGACTTGTGCGACATCGACCATGAAGTCGACCCTTACCTAGAAATGGCCGCGTTTACCCGTCTTGGTTACGACCAGCCGATTCCAGCTCCAGCACCGCTTTTTACCAATATTAAAGGAGCCAAACCCGGAATGCGCGCCCTTGGAGCTCCAGGAGCCCTGAGTTCCCTTCCGAATAACCCGGCGGCACGTGTCGCGCTTTCCGTCGGCCTACCGATCAACGCCACTTGGTTACAAATCGTTGAGGCGTTAGTGGCGAGCCGGAGTAAACCAAAGATCCCTCCGAAGCTGGTCGAGAATGCCCCGTTTAAACAGAACATCCTACGAGGAGAGGCGGCCACGCTCGATATTTTCCCGATTGGTACGCTTCATGAGGGGGACGGTGGGCCCTATGCGAATACCTGGGGGACGATCGTCGTGCGTTCACCCGACGCCAAATGGACAAGCTGGTCGATCGCTCGCATTGAGAAACTCGATGGCAAACGTATGACTGGACTTTTCCAGAAGCCGCAGCATATCCGCATGATCTGGGACATGTGGGTGGCGATTGGCCGTGAAATGCCATTCGCCCTTTGCCAGGGCTGTGAACCGGGGTTACCATTCGTTTCCGCAATGCCTCTGGAAGATTGGATCAGCGAATCCGACTATTTGGGAGCTCATTTCGGCGAGCCGATCGAGGTGGTCCGGTGTGAGACGGTGGATCTGGAAGTCCCAGCAAGCGCGGAAGTCGTCATCGAAGGATATGTTTCGCTTGTCAACGACTCAATGGAGGGGCCCTTCGGCGAATATCAAGGCTATCAGGCCACCGAGACGGGGATGCAACCCACCTACCATATCAAATCCATTTCCTACCGGGATGGCGCCATCTGGCCTTTCGTTCCCGAGGGCAAACCTGTGGACGAGTTTCACACCTGCGCAGGGCTTGGTTTTTCTGTTGAGGGTCTAGGGCTTTTGCGCGAGGCGGGTCTGCCCGTCACCATGGCCTGGACGCCATTTGAGACTGCGGTGAGCTGGCTCATCGTGACGGTGTCGCCCGATTGGCGCCAGAAGTTACCAGGAATTTCTTCCATGGAGTTTTCCAAAAAAATAGCGTCGATCATTTGGGGGTCGTTGTTTGGACACTGCATGGAGATCCTTTACATCCTCGATGACGACATCGACCCGACGAACATGAAGGATCTTTTGTGGGCGATCCCCACGCGCTGTCACCCGACCGAGCGACAGTACGTCGAAGTGGGCCTGATATTACCGCTTCTCACCTGTTATTCGCACCAAGAACGTGAAGCAGCCCGTGGGCCGAAAATCGTGCACGACGGCTTGTTGCCGGAGGAAGGTCAGGGGCGTTGCAAAATTTCAAGTTTCAAAGGGGACTACCCCGAAAGCGTCCGCGAGCGTGTGCTGAAACACTGGCGCTGGTAAGGCGTTCGGCTCATTGGCTTGGTCTGATATGATTCCCCCTCCCCTTCGGTGTCATTTACTTTTTTAGGCTACTCGTGAGCCAAGTCGTTTTTGACTCGGCTCTTTGAAAGATTCGTTTTTTTTGAGGAGCATTCTTCGCAATGTCATTTTTTTTTAGCATACTGCCAGATAAACTCTGGCATCTTTAAGACAGGTTCACTTTTGGTACCTGTTGGATCTCAAACGGGGCATTAAAGAAGTCGGCCTGCCTGAATCCAAAAAGTTTGGCATAAATGATTTCCGGAATCTTTCCGCACCGGGTGTTATAATTTTCCACACTGTTATTATACCCTTCCCGCATCAAGGCGATTTCATTTTCCAGTGATGTCAGCGTCCGGGCTGTCTGGCTGAGGACTTCGCTGGCTTTTAAATCAGGATAAGCCTCCCTGATAGCAATAAAACTCGTGGTGAAATGGTGCTCTGCCTGTGCAAATTGCGTAGCCTCCGCCGAGGAGAATTGTTTCTGGCTCCCGAGCAAATTGCGCATTTGGGCCAGGGACTCCTGGACGGGACTTTCGTGCTGGAAATAGGCCTCTGCAATTTGCGTCAGCATCGGGACGAGGTCTGCCCGCTTTTTCAGGGACACATCTATATTCGCCCAAGCTTTACGCACCCTTTGCCTCAAATCGACGAGGTCATTAAAGACCAGCACCACCATGACGAGGGCAAGATAAGCAACTGGCACTAATCCCGCCAGCAAGAGATTCGACGGGGCAAAGCTCCCCGCAAACCCAAAAAGCATGAGGGCAAAAAGAATCAGGGTATTAATACTGGTGTTATGCCAGAGGATGGCATCCTTCGCATAATACCGTTTGATTGTCTGTTCTGGTAAGTTCGCCAAGATAAAGGGTTCCTTCAAATCCGGTTTGGTAATATAAAGGGAGCTCCCTGTGAACGGGTCTACTTGGGCGGCCCCGAGGATATAAGCTTGGTCACCTTCTTGAACCCAATTTTCCGTGTATCGCATATCACCATCTTTCGAGACAAGCTGGTGATTCGTAAAAATCTTTGCACCCTGGGGGTCCACCCTGATCTGACCGGACTCATCACGGCAATAAAATATTTTTACTTCTTTGTCATCTTGTAGTGTCACCCACTTGGAGTTTTTACCTGAGCCTTTCTTTTCCTCGACCTTATAATGATAATAACAACAGGTCTGTCCGCTTAAAGGTCCCACTAATTTCTGGTCATCATCGGCAAATGAAACCACTCCCACAGTCTCGGCGAGTCCGTAGCTGATACCCGCAGGTTTCGCCGTCGTCACATTGTCGATGAATCGGCGGATACGTAACTGACCAAATCCAAACCACGCTGCTATCAAGGCCACAAGCAGAGCCCCCGCACAAATACTCCCCGCGAGTAAAAAACTAAAACGAGCTGTTTTCTGTTTCCAACGCAGCTCATTATCCAAGGGATAGTCAACACATGGGAACTGCTTTTCAAATCCTGACAACCCCCACATCGGGAGGAAAAGATTTTCCGGAAAAGAGTATAAAGTCTCCCGTGTCCTTTTAGCGGACGCAATGAGCTCACTCCTGATTTCAACGCGCCTCGGAGACATGGTATTTCCCCACAAAGGCAAACCATCCTCCTTCTGTACCATGAGATCGGCCATTTCTTCCTGGTGCTTTAGTCGTTCCACCGCGGCAATAGCGTCGCGATGCATCATGGTGTAACCGAAATAAGCCAAAGAGCCGCCTAATATCACCGCCAGCATCACCAGATATACCATGGGCCGATATGCCCCGAGTATCCCGCAAAAGACCACCGTCGCCAGCGACCAGCAAACCAATGCCCCCCAGACCATCATCACTCCTTTAAAGACAATCGACACACGCTCCGCCACCTCCGTGCCCGTGGTAATAATCGGCACATAAACCCCGGGTTCCTGGAATCCAACTTGCAATATCCCCCGCTCATTAGCTTGGGCAAACCCAAAGAGGGTAATGACCTCCCCTCCCTGCAAATATGTTTCCGTATGCCTGAATTTCCCGTCGATATTCACCTGGTTGCGGGTGAGATTCCATTTAATGCCATCCGTGGGATTAATCACGATTTGGCCGGTTTCATCATTCAGGAGGAACGGGACAGACTCCGATTTCCTCTCACGGACTTTCCAGGAAGTGTCCCCATCGGAATCCTTGGTTTCTTCTTCTAGCGTGTAACTATAGTGGAGGCACGGGGCATGCGTGTAGGGTGTATGAACCTGGGCATTAAAGATTTTCGTCGTGCCGCGCAGGTGGACCTCTCCAGGAATAACCCCGATGACTTTACCCTCAGGCAACCGGGCCAACTCCCTGGTTTTACGGATGGCATCAAACCCGAACCTTTGAAGGAGGATTCCACCCCCGATCAAGAGCAAAGCCATTAAAATGAGAAAAAAAACTTTCATCGGATCAGGCTGAAATCAAAATCATATTTGCATACGGGATAGTGTCTCCGGTCCGGATCAGACCAATCGCCTGCGGCACCCGCTTTTTGAAATCAGGATGGAACTCATAATCCACATTAATCCCTGTCAAAGCCCGCGCAAATTGCTCCCGGGTCTCCTGAGAGTAATGGGAGATAAACTCCTCAGCCATGTAGGCCTGATCAAAAGTCGCTTGCCCGCGTAGAGCCTCTAAAGCCCGGAGGACCCTCGGGACACCATCGACCAAGGTAATATCGACTGTTTCGATCCCGGCCAAAAAGGAAACTCGCCGGTCGGCAATGACCAAGGCATTTGTATGACGTATCCGTGATAGGGGAAAAAGGATATGTGGATTAAGAATTTCTGTTTTCAGCATGGTTAACCCCCTTATTGTTTTGATGGATTATAGACCGATCATCCTAGAAAATAGAAGTTCTTTCAATAGGTCGATAAATTGATAAAATAATCGGTTGAAGAGATATTTCGACCGTGCAAATGTCGTGTCCACCCCCCCAAAAAAAACAACCATGCTTAAAAACAAACTCTATGATCAATTTTTTTTCCGTCTCGCAGCCCTGCTTTTTTTATCGATGATCGTATGCGCCTGTTCCGACGAAAAGAAAACCGCCACAATTCCTCCCCCGGATATGGATGCCAAAACACTCTATCAAACAGGGGCCGTAGCATATAAAATGAATTGTGCCGTCTGTCATTCCAGCGGCTCAGGCAGCCTACTGGCACCTGATTTGGATAAATCACCCGTGGTCTCTGCAAAGAATCCAGCGCAACTGGTCAATACGATCCTCAATGGCCAAAAAGGCAGCAGCACTATAAATGGTAAAAAATTCAGCAACGCCATGCCCCCACTTAATTATCTCAAAGACGAGGATATCGCCGCTATCAGCACTTACATCCGTGCAGAATTTGGAGGC
Organism: Verrucomicrobiota bacterium; assembly: GCA_034440155.1. NCBI lineage: Bacteria > Pseudomonadati > Verrucomicrobiota > Verrucomicrobiota bacterium. The sequence goes on from JAWXBN010000128.1 coordinate 30,590, forward strand.
ATCGAGACCCCTCCGGTGCAACCAGCACAAGTCAGAGCCCTGAGAAATTAAATCACTCGTCCTTCCGGTATTGCCGCGGGCTTTTTCCTGTCTCTGCTTTAATCCACCGACAAAAACGGGCGGGATCCTTGAATCCGCAAAGTATCCCAATCTCCTTTATCTGCCGTTTTTCGTCCCTGATCATTCCTAGTGCCTTGCGCAAGCGGATCTGCTGTAAATAATGTTTAGGTGTGACTTTGTATTCCTTTGTAAAAAGGACGATAAAATGATTCATACTCAAGGAGTGGTAACGCGCAATTTGCGTGATACTCATCGGATTTCCATAGTTTAACTCGAGGTAATCTGCTGCTGATGCCAGCACCCGCGAGTGCCTGTTTGTTTGCACTGCTTTTATTTTCTTTGTAGGGGACCCTTTACTCTGGGAGCGATCCATCAGGATCAAAAGCTCGATCAGTAATAACCGTATCCGGGCCGGGCCGTGCAAATTGCGCCCACCTTGCTCTTTCTGCAAGGCACGGAAAACCCTCAGTATTTCATCAAAATCACCTTCCATCGAAAGAACCCGTTGACAGAGTGATCCCGTGAGATAATCAGACCATTCCGGGGAACCCACTGAGAAACCCACCCAGCCCAGCTGGTGAAGGCCTTGTTTACGGTTTGACTCCACATGCTCTTGACCGGGGGGGACTAGGAGCCCTTGCCCCTCCTTGAGGGTGATGAGTGAGGACTGACCATATTCACAATCACATTCACCTTTTATGATAAGTCCCAACTCGAAAAAATCATGGCTATGGACGTGATTGCGGAATAATCCCCGGACCTCGCGGGGCATTTCCATGAGTAGTTTTAAGTCCAGAAAATCAGGATTAAATTGGTGGAATTCCATATATTTTATATTCTAAGCTATTTTTCGTGCAAAAGATCAATTATTTCATGATTTTGTACAAGTCTTTTCCGCTGACTTTCACCCGTTGTCATGCATGATCACACTCGGACATCCACAGGAGAAAAATAAAAATGATGAGCAGAAAAATCCGTTGGGGAATACTGGGAACAGGAATGATCAGTGATGCACTTGTCCGGGCCATGCCTACAAGTCAAACCGGCATCCTCGCTGGAATCGCCAGCAGGAACCTATCCAAAGCCCAAGAATGGGTCGAAAAACACGAGCTCAAGGATCCAGTCAGGGCTTATGGCTCTTATGAGGAGCTACTTTTAGATAAAAATATTGATGCCGTCTATATCGCCCTCCCAAATAGTGTGCACTGCCAATGGGTCGTGGCTGCTGCATCTGCGGGCAAACATATCCTCTGCGAAAAACCCCTCGCCAGTAATTATGCAGAACTTATGGTCATGCTGGAGGCCGTCCGTGCTAACGGAGTATTCTTTATGGAGGCATTTATGTGGCGTTGCCATCCCGGCACTGCCGCCTGGGTCAAGGACATCGAGAATGGAGCCATTGGACAACTCCGTCTCATCGAAGCCCAGTTCTCCTTTAACTGTGGGGAAGGCTCCTCTAGCAACCGGCTTTCCCGTGAATTATCCTATGGTGGTATCATGGACGTTGGTTGTTATTCCATCAGCGCGGCACGCTTAATCGCTGGGGCAGCTGCCGGCAAGGAATTTGCCGATCCGGTAGAGTTATCCGCTTTTGCCCATGTAGGGAAATCAGGTGTGGATGAATGGTCCACGGCCATTGCTAAATTCCCCGGGGACATCATTGCAAACCTTTCCTCCGGGCTCATGGTTACCCTACATAACTCCATCCGGATTTACGGATCTAAAGGCCATATGATTATTCCAAGCCCTTGGTTCAGCGATGGCAAATACTCCATCCAACTCGATGGACAAGAAATACAAAATTTCGAAGTCACAAGCGACAAAAACCTCTATACCCACGAAGTGGATATTCTTGGAAACTCAGTCCTCGAAGGCCGCACACAAGCCCAAGCCCCTGCAATGACATGGGCCGACAGTATCAGCCAGCAAAAAGCCCTTGATCAATGGCGTAAAGCCGCCGGAATCAAATTCCCCGTGGAAGAAGATGATACTCTCAAAAAATCGACCCTCTCGGGAAAACCATTACAATTTGCTTCATCAGATCATATTCCCATGGGTAAGATCGATGGATTAGACAAACCCTTGAGCCGCGTCATCATAGGGTCGATGTCCCTGCGTTTTGATGACATGGCCTACACCACGGCTATCCTCGATCACTATTTTGAAAAGGGTGGCAACGGGGCCGATACCGCATGGGTTTATGGTCCAAACTGCGAAAAAGCCCTTGGTCATTGGATCAATTTGCGCGGGGTGCGTGAGCAATTTGTCATTCTCGGTAAAGGAGCCACTCTGGCATGCACAAACCGGGCCTTCCACGATCCGGGATGTGATCCCGAGACACTGGTCAAACAACTCCACGAATCCCTTGACCGTTTGGAAACCGATTATCTGGACATCTATTGCCTTCACAGGGATAACCCCTTGATCCCCGCCAGCGAATTCGTCGACTGTTTAAATGAACTCGTTCGTGCCGGTCGCATTAAGGTCTTTGGCGGGTCGAACTGGAGCACAGCTCGTATCGATGAAGCCAATGCTTATGCCAAGGCAAAAGGATTAAAAGGCTTCAGCACGATCAGTAATCACTTTTCCCTCGCCCAATGGAACGAACCGATGTGGGGAAGTTGTTTCAGCTCCTCGGACCAGTCATCTATTGAATGGCTCAAAAAAACAGGGATTCCCCTTTTGGCGTGGTCGAGCCAGGCCTCGGGCTTTTTTACAGGGGCCTTTGACCGCGATACTCCGCCGGAGAGGGATGCCTGGACCCGGGAAGTCTCGCGTGTCTGGTTTAATGAAGGGAACTTCCAAAGGCTTGAAAGGGCACAGGACCTCGCGAAGAAAAGAAATGTCACGCCCACACAAATTGCTTTGGCATACGTCTTAAACCAGCCCTTTAATTGTTACGCCTTGATCGGGCCAAAAACAATCGAGGAAATCCGGACTTCATTGCTCGGCATTCATCTGGAGCTTACTCAAGAGGAACTCTCTTGGCTGAACCTCGAAACTAACCACCTTTAAGCAATTCTTTTATCCTCGCCTTGCTTTCAGGAGACATTGTCCGGTGGGTTCGTTGGCCGAACTCGAGGGCATTTATCCTGGCTGCTTTGCGCATACCATTTAATTGTCTCTCATAACGTCGGCAGAAGTGACAGGCAATACCATGAATATGATATTTGATTTTCTCGAATAAAGTCAACCGCCGGTCAAATGATGCTGAAACAATTTGCGTATGCACATCACAAGACATGGCGACTTTGTCGAGCAACCAAAAAACAGGGGCTACCATTGTTCTGCTAAGATTAATCACTGGTCATCACCTCCGGTGGCTTTTGCAGGAGAGACAAACCAGTTCAGCTCCAGACAACGCCTCAGTAAAAAGCGGCAGCGGTGCAGCAGTACCCAGAGATTACTCTCACTGACTCCTGTTACCGCACAGATCTCAGATGTATCCAAACCGTCAATCTCACGCATGATATACACTTGAGAGGCTTTAACCGGGAGTTTACCGACACATTGCTGTATCACTACCCAAAATTCGCTATTTTCCAGGCACTGTGAAGGTGATGGTGCCCAATCAGCCGGGGAATGGTTTGGATCTAAATCCCAATGTTTATGCTTATCCATGAGTTCATGGCTACATTGCTCATAAGATTCATCCACGGGAATACCCTTGAAACGTGCACCCTTCCTGTAGTGTTCCATGATTTTATTCCTCAAAATACCCGTCAACCAAGTCCTCTGAGTTGAGCGCCCCTCAAAGGCATCCTTTGACTTTAATGCTGTCAAAAATGTTTCTTGGACAAGATCTTCAGCATTATGTTCCGAGGAGACACGTGACAAGGCATAACGGAATAGATAATCCCCATGAAGATCCACCCATTGATTCTCATCATTCAAGGGTAGTGGTGTAAATTTAGTGATATCCATGAGGCCAATCTTTATCTGTTATTATTAAGTCTGTGAATATTTTTTACAGGTTTTTCCCCTGATTAATTTATCTAATGAAAGGAACCCCGGGCCGAAAAGAAAAAGAATGACCATGGCCAGAAGAAATAAAAATGGGGCCGCAGACATAAAAGGTTCAGGATCTCTAAAAAGCATTCCAAGCTCCTCCCTGTGTGCCGTCAAATAAGCAACAATAAGTGTTCCCATGAGTGGGATGGAGATCAATCTGGTACCGAGTCCCAAAATAATCAATATCCCCCCGACAAGTTCCAAACACCCCACAAAAGGCGCCTGATATTCGGCAAGAGGAATCCCAAGCCCCCTAAAAAAGTCAGTGACCTGATCTAAATGCTGTAACTTTCCAAAACCCGTGCGGAAAAAACCATATCCCCAAATAAGCCTGACTGCCAATAGGAAAAATGATTGGAGCCATGGCATCGCTACCCCTGCTTTTTGGGTAAAATCACACGCGCATGATATGAGACAAACATGTTTTTGATCTTTAAGGTTCATTATTTTACCCTCCCTTTTGATTGTTTTGTCCGGCATTCAAGCCAGAGCTCTTTTTTCCATGAAGCAAACCATTTTTTAAAATGAATCAGTAACAGTTCTCCCTCTGGTAAATCCCGAGGCAAGGCAGTAATAGCATCCCCTAACGTCACCCCTTTAGTAGCAAATTGCTGGAGGCAGCTATACTCCACAAATGACATTTCCTTACACCGAACCTGATAAGAAGTCGTTCGATACACAGCAAAGTAACGTTCCTGATTCTCCTTTAATAATAATGACAAAGGCTTTCGCCCACCTTTCTTCGCCAGTGCAAAAATGCGATCTAGTGGGAAGGATGCCCTCACTAGGCGCACAGACGGGGTGAGATAGAATTTTGCACGAGCAATTTCCTCTTCAGTTTGAGGAAAGGGTTTGCCGTTGTGTTCTGCCGCATCAAAACTTTCGATCATCGCCCATTCAAGCTCAGCCATGTTACGAGCTGCCAGATGAGTAGGCACTGATTGATCTCGGTGCCTGGCGATATACCCGGAAAAATACTTTCCTAATCCCTTTAATGTCCAACATCTTGATGGGATTTTCTTCAGGTATTCATCGACTAGTTGATGGTAATTTGCTTCACCCAAGATGATGGAAACCCCTTCAAAATCCTCCCTCAATGATTCAGTAATACGGAACCAATACTGTCTGCGATAAATTTCGAGTCTTTCGACTGCCGTGATCCGTTTACCATCCTTTACCTTCGCCACCGCCTGACGTCCCTGGAATGAAGCCGGCAAATCCGACCCGCGCAAATTGCGCATGGAATCTACTCCTTCAAGCAAAGGAACCCTCAAAGCTCCCATCCAAAGCACTTGAGTCTTCTTTAATTTTGATTGTTTAAGCGAAAATTTGCCCATGAAACGAACCCTCCAAATATTTTTCGGCTTTCCTCGCTTCATCCCAGACTTCCTCGAAGGTGGGGATTTTATCGTCCCACTCTAATAAAGTGGGGGTCGGACCGAAAAGCCCGATTGCTTTTTGATACAAGGCCCAGACATCGTCAATTACCGGTGCGTCATGGGTATCTAAAATAAATTTTTGGTAATGAGAATGTCCTGCGATATGGATCTGGGCCACTCGTTCTGGAGGAATACCCGTGAGATAGTCGAATGGATTAAATCCGTGGTTAAACGACGAGACATAAATATTATTCACATCGAGTAATATCCCGCAGTCAGCCATCTCCACGACTTCCGTTAGGAACTCCCATTCCGTCATTGTCGACTCGTGAAATTCCGCATAACTACTGACATTTTCAATAGCCACGGGTCTTTCAATATAATCCTGCGTTTGTCGGATTTTTGCGGCAGCAATCCGTACGGCTTCTTTCGTGTATGGAAGCGGTAATAAATCATGGCTATATGTCCCGTCCACACTCCCCCAGCAAATATGGTCTGAGACCCAAGGCGCATGTGTCCTTTTCAAAAGTCTTTTTAGTCTCTTTAAATGATCCTTGTTAAGAGGACCTACTGAACCCGGGTAAAGGGAAACCCCATGCTGAATGACTTGATAATCAGACAGGATCTTGTCGAGGATCGCCAATGGACTCCCCCCATCGCCCATGTAAGTTTCTGAAATAATCTCAAACCATTCAACCGGCGGTTTTTCACTCAAAATATGATCATAATGCGGAACCCTTAATCCTACACCCACACCGAGTGTCGAAAATGCATTAAAGCGGTTTGATGACATGTGATGGTTTGAATTTAAAAAATTAGATAAGAGTGATGAATGAGAAGTTTAACCATGAAAGGTCTGAAAACCCCCTCCCCCATAAACCGAGGAAGGGGTGGATTCTAAATCAAAAAACTACTTTTTTGCACTACATCCATCTTTTGACTTACAACTGTCTTTGTCTTTACTGCCATCTTTTGACTTACAACTGTCTTTGTCTTTACTGCCATCTTTTGATTTGCAACCGTCCTTGCCTTTACAGCTATCTTTGCTCTCGAGCTGTTTTGTCGTACCTGCAATATTATTATCCATAGCCATTACAGCTCCGGTGCTTGCGGTCATTAATCCTGCGATAGCAGCGGCGACGAGAAGGTTCTTATTCATTTTCATAATGTGAGTCCTATTATTTGTTTGTTTAATTTTGATGACCAAGTGAACGTATGATTAAAAATTCACGGTTTCGTAAATAAGTGTCCGGTCAGTGCAAATCCTTACAAAAAACTTTAGGAATTTTTTATTTATCGTGTAAGTGACTGTTTACCAATAAGAAGCGTAAATGTGATTCTTAAAAAAGAATGGGGCCTATCCATAAAGAACCACCTAAAAACGTAACCAACCCCGGGTTTTCATGAAATATAAGACCAGCGCAACAAGCATCGCTGCCCAAAAACAAACATTACCGAGCGTCACAGGAAAATTTATCCCCTCGACATTCATCCCTAAAAAACCGCCAAGGGCGGTCGGGATAATCGCAATGGCAGTGGCGACCGCCAGTAATCCCATGAACCTATTCATCTGGAATGAAATGAGATTCATCCGGAGTTCTAACCCCGAGCTGGTACTATCGTAAAGCTGGTTAAATGCTTCCGCCGTGTAATCACAGGTGTCCGAAAAGAGATTGTACATCGACGCAAAATCGGGACTGTCGAAGGGGAGCTTGACCTTGCCATTTTCAAGCTTGTCAAAGATATGACGGAGCCGCCACAAATCCGATTTCATCCCCGCCAGAGATTGCTGGAGGTGATAAATCTTTAAATAAGTCGTGTCCCGTGGACGGTCGAGGGGCAGCATCTCCCAGCCGCGCAATTCGCTCTCCAGCCTGGTCGCGATATCTTCATAACGTGCCAGCAAGAGCTTAAACATACCTAGCGTCAGGCGGGCGTGTAAAGGTTGACCCGAAATAAAGTCTTCAGCAGTCAAAAGTTGGCAAGCCGTATGGACAATTGAATGGTGGTCAGCGGAGACAATGAGAAGGCTTTGTGCCGTACAGACAAAAAGGAAAGGGACCGGCTCAATATAAAAATTGAGGGCATCATGTTCCGCGAGGGTAGGTAAGGATCCGGAGAAGACAAATGTGCTGCCTAACCGGGAAATACGGGGGTAGCTGGTCTTCGCCAAAGCACTTTGAATAAATGAAGCCGGCATGGACGGGGTGGCCAAGCTTTCCGCTAGCAAACCTGAATCATCAAAATCGGCACAATAACTCCCCACGCGGACGGGGTCACTCATCCAAGCCACAAAATCATTTTTACTCAGGTCGACAAATGACACGGTCTTGTCTGAACCGACCTCTAACCGGTGAAATCCAATTTCCCCGGAACCACCATGCGCATCAAGAGACGTATCCGGAAGCAGAAGCTCGCGGGTACTGCGGTACCCAAAAAAAAGAATCGGTGTCAGTCTCAAGAAATGGAGCGCCGCACTATGGACAAGCATATCCGAGACACTGGGCAGGAGTGAAAGTAAACACAGGGAGATAATCCCGATATCTAATAAACGCCTGACCGTAAAGATATACTTCGCCTTCTGCTTCGAAAGACAAAAGGAAGCGAGGTACTCAATCGCAAAAACAAAAATCACACCATACTGAACGGTTTTGCAAACCTCCCTCCACTCTAAGTCCGTGGTAAAAAAAACATCCTGGATAGCCAGTGCCAAGGCGAATATCGCAAGAACCCCTTGATTCTCATCCCTCAACAGCCGCTTCACTTTTTCAGCCAACTTTCTGATATTCATATATTGATTAAATCCGCCGGATTACAGATACCATCCATCAGTCCCATGGCGCACAATTTGCGCTCAAATAACGATGAAATCAATCTCTCTTTTCAGCGAATACCCCGTAGTAAGCAGGGCCACTTGCCCGTCACACGTTAAAGTAATCCGGCCCGACACATTCTGAAGTTCAGGATTCCTCCGCCCCACTTCGCACTCAGAACTGTATTTTTTTGGCTCCCCCACGCGTCTTGGCGGTTAATCTGTGTTTGAGGAAATTTTAGAGTTCGCCGCGGCGCATTTTGTTATAGGTGGCCAGTGCCAAGAGAGGCCAGCTGAGGCGGTAGAAATCGTATTTCAGGTAGAATACCCTAGGGAAACCTGTCCCGGTAATCGCATCCTCTTTCCATTCTCCGTTAGGTTCTTGTGTTTGGATGAGATATTCGATTCCTTTGCGGATACTATCACGGTCGAGGTCACCACAGGCACAGAGTCCCATGAGTGCCCAAGCCGTTTGTGAGGGTGTGCTCTGTCCTTGTCCACGGGTCGTCGGGTCTTCATAGGTATGACAGCTTTCTCCCCAGCCTCCGTCATCATTTTGGCAACTTTCCAGCCAGTCACGGGCGCGCAAGACCCAGTCCTGCCTCATATCAATGCCCAGATAAAACAGACCTCGCAATACCTGCCAAGTGCCGTAAATATAATTCACACCCCAACGTCCATACCAAGAACCATCTTCTTCCTGAGTGTCTTTGAGGTATTTGAGGGCTTTGCGAATATTCGGGTGATTCTGGTCCCAATGGAATAATCCGCACATTTCCAAGATGCGTGCCGTGATATCGCTACAGGACGGATCGAGAATCGCATTATGGTCCGCAAACGGGACGTCCTCGAGCCAGGACTTCATGACATCCTTGTCAAAAGCCGCCCACCCACCGTCTGCACATTGGAAACTCATGATAAAACGACTCCCCCGTTTGATCGCCGCGGCTTTATCGTTTTCACGGGTGAGGGTCTTGACCCGGTCGAGGGCCATGAGCACCATGGCCGTGTCGTCCACATCGGCATAATGTTCATTGCGGAATTCAAAGGCCCAACCGCTGGGTTCGGCGGAGGGATTCTTATGGACCCAATCACCTTTGATTTTAATTTCATTATCCAGTAACCACTCAGCTGCCCTGGACAGCTGGGGATGGTTCTCAGGTACTCCGGATTCACGTAGGGCAATCAGCGCGATAGCCGTGTCCCAGACCGGGGAAAGGCATGGTTGGATTCTGAAATCATTATTCTGCGTATCGTTAACGTAGAGCTTTTCAATCGCCTTGATCGAGCTGACCAACCAAGGATGATCCTCAGGATAACCCATTGCCTGCATGGCAAAAACTGAAAAAAGGGTACTCGGGAAAATCCCCCCTATCCCGTCGGCTTTCTCGATACGTTCACCCATCCATGCTTCACACTTTTTAATGGCCTTGCGACGGAGGAATTTGATCGGGTGGTTATTATAAGCTATCAGGATTTTATTCACGAGCAGGAATCCATTACGCAGGCTAAAAAGCTTTTTACTCCGTTTGAGGGAAAGATCGCTATTTTCCGTGCCGACCGGGAAAAGCTCATGGAGCTGCATATTTGTCGGCAAAACGCGGGTGGGCTTTAGGTCATTAATAATCGCCAGAGGGATGACGATAGCCCGGCTCCAAGAGGAGATTTCGTAAATATTAAAGAAAAGCCAATCAGGCAGGAGAATGATTTCCGGGGGGATCGCCGGGATATGTTTCCATGGAAATTGCCCGATCAGGCCTAAGGCCAGCTTCGCATAGGTATTACATTTCGGGATGCCACCAAGACGTAAAATATTATTACGGGCATGTTTCATGAGGGGTTCTTCAGCTTTGTACCCCGCTAATTTCAGGGCGGTATAGGCCTTGATACTCGCATTGATTTCACTCGGTCCTCCTGGATAAATCGTCCATCCACCATCTTGTAACTGCCTGTCCAATAAATGCTTAACCAGCTTATCTTTCAGTACGGGATCGACCTTATCCTGCCAAACCATCCAGATCATGAGGTCACTGGCCAAAGTGGTATCCACAAATAACTCCCCGCACCAGTATTTCTCCTCCAGCTGAAGCTTTAAAATATGATCCTGGGCGAGTTTCATGGCCGTATCGACTTTTTGCTCGATACTCGGAAGAGAGATAATATCAGGTTCCTTCAGTGTTGTCCGTACTTGGGAATGAGATTCAGTGTTGTACTTTAAAGCCATTTTTTTATTAGAACAAATTGCTGCGAGTCTTTCAAGGTTTCTTAACCATCACTTTTCCCCTCAAAAAAACACTCCCCTATCAGCTCTTTTTAAATGTGAGTCTATCAAAACATAACATATTCTTATTAAATACTTTATAAATTAATAAGACTATTCTTTCTCACGAAATTAGCGCAAGGCTTTGACCGTAAGTAACCGCGCGCCCGCCTCACGGAGAACGGCTTCATCCTTGGCGAAGTGGAACCGGATCAAATGATTTACCGGCTCCCGGAAAAAGCTCGACCCCGGCACACCGGTGAGGCCAATGGTTTTGACCATCCATTCCGCCGCCTCGGTATCCGAAGCGAAACCCAGGGGAGATATATCTACCAATACAAAATAAGCCCCCTCGGGCTTTGTATACTCAAGTCCAGTTTGTTCCACGGCCTCGACAAAGACATTTTTCTTCTGGGTGTATGCTTCTGTCAGTCCAGTATAATAAGAATCCGGTAATTCCAAACCCACCACTGCCGCCTCTTGTAAGGGTGCCGCCGCACCCACTGTCAGGAAATCATGGACTTTTTTGGCTTGGTCGATGACTTGTTTCGATGCCATGACATACCCCAGACGCCATCCGGTGATGGAATACGTTTTAGAGAGCGAACTGCACGTGATTGTCCGGTCGAAAAATCCGGGAAGTGAAGCCATCATCGTGTGTCTGTGCGGGGCAAAGATAATGTGTTCATAAACCTCATCCGTAATGATAAATGCATCATGCTTTTCAGCGAGGTCACCGATTTCAAACAATTCCTCCCTAGTAAACACTTTTCCACTCGGGTTCGAGGGATTACAGACGACGATTGCTTTGGGTTTCTGGTCGAATGCCCGCGCAAGTTGCTCCGGGTCATAACGAAAATCAGGTGGATGCAGGGGCACATAAATCGGCTCGGCTCCTGAAAGGATCGTGTCGGCGACGTAATTCTCGTAGAATGGCGAAAAAATGATGACTTTATCACCGGGATTACAAGCCGTCATCATCGCCACCATCATGGCTTCCGTGCTTCCACAGGTCACGACCAGATTCCCGTCAGGATCGACTGGCACACCGGAAAAATGATTAATCTTCCGCGCAAGGGCTTCCCGGAATCGGGGTGCCCCCCAAGTCATCGCATATTGGTGGAATGGCCCCCGCGCCGCTTTTTCAAGGGCCCGGACCAAAACCTCCGGCGGATTCCCGTCAGGAAATCCTTGTGCGAGATTAATCGCCCCGTATTCATTCGCCAATCGGGTCATCCCTCGGATGACGGACTCGGTAAAAACATTCAATCGTGATGCAGTCACTGGCATAGGACGCCCATTCTTAGAGGATTGCCCCCGCTGATGCAATATTCCAGAAGGATTGCGATAGGGGGGAAATTGGTGGGCCCACAAGGATTTGAACCTTGGACCAAGGGATTATGAGTCCCCTGCTCTAACCACTGAGCTATAGGCCCTTCCTGTGAAGGATTTTTCCTTTTTAACCACTTTACGCCCTTTCGTCCAGCGCGGAATGCAAAGAACAAAACGAGCGAAATTAGCTCTCCGTGCCCGGTGGCGAGTCAGATGCGTGTGTTCCCCTAGAGGGCAAGTCGCTGGGAAAAGTCGCGGGCCGCTTGCCCGACACGGTGCGCAAGTTGCTCACGCGAAGCGCACAAAGGAAAAGGAATTTCTCGGCACAGGGAAGAGAAACCTGATCGTGATATTCCTGCTGGATCCCATGGCTACGGTCCGAGCGAGAATCTCGACCCTCCCTATTTCATCATCGTGCGCTTCGTGGCTTCGTGGTGCAATTTGCTGCGGTGTGCCGAGAAACCTCTTTTGTGTAGGGCGACCGGCTCGGTTACCAAATGTCGGATGTCGCCGTGAAACTCTGACCCGTGGCAAGTGAGGGCCGCTTGCCCTACACACTCTGCTGACTTAGTACTGAGAACATTCTCCTCCCCCATGCTGGTCCGAGCGAGAATCTCGACCCTCCCTATTTC
>JAWXBN010000129.1 GCA_034440155.1 Verrucomicrobiota bacterium
GTAATAAAGCATTTATTGATTTAATCGATGTGCCCCGGGAACAGCTCATTGGCATTTCCTTGTCAGACCTACTCTCCATTACCTATGAAGGGAATGACAGCAGGATTAAACGGTTTGAAGTGAATGAATCTACAAAAACAGGCAATTTCGTTGAGTTTAAAGATATCAAAGAAGACCAGACTTTTGTCTTAAATATTACGCCTACCATCAATAATGGCCATTTTGCATGGCTCTTTTTCTTGCGGAATATGACAGAGCAAAGGGCCATCGAGGTTCAACTGATCCAGTCCGATAAATTAGCGGCATTAGGTGAGATGATCGCGGGTGTCGCCCATGAAATAAACAACCCTCTCACCACAATTATGGGGCAATCGGAATTACTCGGATTAAGCAAAGACCTCGTAAAATCCCAAAAGTCTTCTAAATTAATCCTTCACGAGGCACACCGGGCAGCGCGTATTGTTAAAAACCTGCTTATTTTCTCAAGGTCTCACCTCCCAGAAAAAGTCCCTGTGATCATCAATGAATTAATCGAACAGACTTTGGAGCTTTGGAATTACCAGATCAAGGTCAGTAATATTGAAATCGATAAATACTATAATGCTCAAATCCCGTCCATATTGGTTGATTATTATCAGATTCAACAAGTGATTTTTAACCTCATTCAGAATAGCCAACAAGCTATCGCCTCGGAAAACAAACCAGGCTCCATCCGTATCCATACCGACATCATTAATGATCGTTTTGTCCGGATTGTTTTTGAGGATAATGGCCCGGGGATTCCTGCTGAACATTTAAAAAAGATTTTTAATCCCTTCTTCACTACAAAAACGGTCGGCAAAGGAACAGGCCTCGGACTTTCCATCACTTACGGGATCATCACTGCCCATGGGGGAACGATTACTTGCCAAAGCGAAGCAAATAAAGGAACAATCTTTATTATTGATCTGCCCATTGATTCGGAGGGGACTCCCATGGTTATCGACACGGAGGAAACAGAGTTACCTTCACTACCTCCCCACAAAATAGTTGTTATCGATGATGAGACGGGGATTTTGAATTTTATCAAGGAAGCACTAGAGAATAAGGGCCATCAGGTCAGTATATTTGCTGATGGAGGGGAAGCCCTGCAATATATCAAGAATCATGACTTCGATGTGGTCTTCTGTGATATTAAAATGCCCTTACCCAGTGGCATGGACATATTCCATTCCCTTTCGGATGAAAACAAAAAGAAACTCATCTTTATCACGGGTGACTTGGTAAATCTGCAAACAAAACAATTTGTCGATAAATCTAACCGACCATGCGTGATGAAGCCTTTTACCTCGGTGAATCTTATTAAGGCACTATTGGAGCTTTCAGACCCCAAACATTTCAAGCCCTCGATTCAATAATTTCTTTAAGGACTGACTGCTGGGCGCTCTTCATCTAGCTCAATGTGCATCATGACACCATGTTCTTTATAAGTTTTCAGCCGGAAATGGGTGGATGTAGAAAGTACTCCCCCCAATGTCGAAAGCTTTTCAGAAACAAAAAGTGCGACTTGCTGTAATGAGCGTCCCTCCACAAAAACAAGCAGGTCATAACCACCACTGACCAGATAACAAGATGTCACTTCATCAAATTTACTAATCCTCTCCGCCAGATGGTTAAATCCCCCATCCCTTTCTGGAGTTAGTCTCACTTCGATAATCGCTTCGACTTTTTCATCTTTTTTAACGTCCTCACTCAGGATCGCCTTAAAGGCGAGTAGCTTCTTGTCTTTTTTGAGTTGTTGGAGTTGACGGTAAACCTCATCCGTTTTGATATTAAGAATCTTTGCAAGTGTATCGGGATGTACTAACGAATCTTTTTCGAGCAACTTCAATAAAGTATCCATGGGTTGATCTAAACGGGCACCGTCCCATTTGCCAAGTCAATCCATACCGCTCTTCCTTACCCCCGCTTTTACTCATGCTTACGTTTAAACGCCGAGGTCACCCTCTGAGTATCCCTCTGGACAGCCTTGTCTTTCAGAGTCTCCCTTTTATCACCTTTTGTTTTAGACTTGGCGACAGCGAGCGCGACTTTGATCCGGTTTTGTTTCCAATAAAGTCTGAGAGCGACCAATCGGTTTCCTTTAATGGCAGACTGGGTGAAAAGCTTGGTAATCTCACGGGCATTCAGGAGCAATTTGCGCGCACGTTTAGGGGTATGGTTGTTTAAATTCCCCTTTGCATAGGGTTGAATATCACAGTTATATAAAAAAACCTCTCCTTGCTCAATCCGGGCAACCGCATCCGAGATATTCACCTGCCCTTCACGAATCGACTTTACCTCAGTTCCTTTAAGCACAAGCCCTGCCTCATAAGTATCCAATATCAGATAGTCATGTCTAGCTTTTCTGTTTTCTGTAATGGCTCCATCCATAAAAAAAGCGCCTGGTGACTTTTATCTTTCGTCGACCGGCGCTCCACTTTAATCAAAAAGTCTTTAAAAAGTTACTTCTTTTTGCCCTTTGGGAGTCGTAACCCCGGTAGCTCACCCTCTTCGTCGTGTGACTCTGTGAGAATCAGTTTTTTTTCCATAATTTCCTGCAAAGCGATCTCTGCGTAGGATTTACTGGTCGAAAACACGAGCGGGCGTGATCCGGAATTTAACTGTCTGACCCTCTGGCTGATGGCATTAACCAAAATTTCCGGTGTCAGGTCAGGGCGTTCTTTGATGATTTCTTCGAATTGCAAATTTCTCATGTGTGAATATAGGGGTTAACCGAATAAACGATAAAACCAAGAATCCCCCTTTCCAGCAAGCTGTTTTTCTTAAAGTTTCTTGAAAGCTTGAGCATCCAAATAAGATTGTAAAATATTTTGTGCAGCAACGGAATCAATCTTATCCTTCCGGTTTTTGGCTTTGATTCCTGCATCAGCAAACATCCGGTGCGCGGCAGCCGTCGTGAGACGTTCATCCCAAGCTTCCACCGGCATGGCCAGCTTAGATTTAATCATTTCGATAAATTCGCGGGCCTTCTCGGTGGCGAAACCATAACTGCCATCCATATTCCGGGGCATTCCCACCACGATCAACCCGATTTCCTTTTCAGCAATGATTTCTTTGAGACGGAGAAAAAAACTGTCCAAAGGTTTGGCGCGAATCGCCTCCAAAGGCAACGCCATCATCGCCAATTCATCACTCACCGCGACACCCACACGGGCTGTACCATAATCCAAAGCCATTAGTCTCATAATCTTTTTATCCTTTTACTGATTTGATTGCATCCGATAAGGGCCGGACAAATTCCTCTATCTGAGTAAGAAAATCCGGGGACTTAGAGTGTTTGGCCACCTCGTTGACTATAGCACTCCCCACGACGACCGCATCAGATACCCCTGCGATTTCAGCTGCCTGTTTACTATCGGATACCCCGAAACCAACTGCAATCGGTAATGCCGTATGACTCCGGATTAACTCGGTTCTTTCGGTCAGACTAGATGCCACAGTCTGCTGCATGCCCGTTACACCTTCACGTGAAATATAATAGATGAATCCCGAAGCATTACGGCAAATAAGCGAAATCCTCTCTTCGGGAGTAGTCGGGGCAATAAGACTGATTTGTTTGAGTCCATGTTTTTTCATCAGGATGGCTGCGGAGTCAGCTTCTTCGGGAGGCAAATCCAAAAGTAAAATACCATCCACACCCACTGCTGCGGCCTCAATAATCAGTTTTTCCAACCCCATTTTGTACACAGGATTAAAATAAGTAAAAAGTACGAGAGGAATTTCAGACCTCTTGCGAAACTGCCGAATTCCATCGAGAATCTTAGGAAGACTCGCCCCAGCCTCAAGTGCCCGTTGAGCCGCTTGTTGAATCACTATGCCATCAGCGAGCGGATCAGAAAATGGAATACCCAGTTCCAATAGATCTACGCCCGCTTTTTCAAGGACATCTGCCACTTGAAAACTCGACTCCAAATCAGGATCGCCTGCCGTTATATAGGCAATAAATCCTTTTTTGTGTTCTTTTCTTAATTTTTCAAAAGTGAGGTCAATCCTGTTAGACATTCACCCATTTCTAAGCCTGAAAGTCATTGCGACAAGCCAATTTAAGTAATTTTTTTGTATTTTTGTGTGAAATAAGAGGCTGAGTGTTGACTTTCTTCACTTAATGGAAAAATTTACTTGATAGAGTATCCCGAATCAGTAATGTTAAATCAAATTTTAATAAGGGTGACCTTTTGTATGAAACAGATTGTAACATTAATCATCGGTTTAGCTTCAAGCGCAACAGTTGCTTTTGCCCAACAGGCTATTCCATCTGTCCAACCTCTTCAAGCTGCACCGACTGCTGGTGAATACAAATACAATGCCCAAGACGGTTATTACTATAACCCTCGGACGCCGGAAAATAAAATGACGGTTCGTGAGGCCAAAACCGGCTTTTATATTTCTATGGGTATTGCTGCTGCTGGGAATTTTAATGATGGACTTTATAATGCTAATAACTCGCCCGGTACTGCTGGGGTAAAAGACAGCACGGGTGAGATCACCTACGCCCCCTTTGCTAAGGCTGGTTATATTATCCCCGGACTCTTGGGTGATATGCCTGGTGGTCCAAATTTAGCCTTTGAGTTTGACTTCTCTTATTTCAAACAAGATGTCATGAATTATCAGCAATATCAGAATACTACCGAAAATTTCATGTTTTCTCCTGTCGCACTTCTATCATTTAATACCCTAGAAAACAGGGTTCGTTATTGGATCGGTGCTGGTCCTACTTTAGACCTCCAGTATTTGAATGCCCCATCCACGATCAATGGACTAAATGTACAAGCCGATTCAAGCAAGCTCGGTATCGGACTGATTGCTAAAGTCGGTGTGGAATACTTCTTCCTTCCCCGTTGGGCTGTGATGAGTGAATACGCTTTTTATTGGGTTCCTCAAACAACTTACGGTTATAATATTGGGGCCACAGGCGGAAACCTCGAGCTCGAAAATCTGTTCAGTAACCAGCTCCGTTTTGGTGTCAGCTACCATTTTTAATGCTTAAATCACCCCATTTTCCTAAAGCCCTCTTATCGTAAGAGGGCTTTTTTATTACCTGAAATTAAACTTCTTTTTGCTCTTATGGCCAAACTCAACGGACAAATTCATGATATCGTCATTACCGACATGGCTTTCGGAGGGGATGGTGTCGGACGGATCAATGGGCAGGTCGTTTTCATCCCATTTGTCATCACGGGTGAAACCGTTAAAATCAAAATCATCTCCGAAAAAAAAGGGATACTCCGGGGCAATTTGCTCGAGGTTTTAATCCCTTCCCCCCACAGGATCACCCCAAAATGTAAAGTATTTGGTTCCTGTGGCGGATGCCAATACCAGCATATTGATTATCCAGAGCAAATTGCACTAAAGACCAAACAAGTCACTGATTGCCTCGAAAGGATCGGAAAAATCCCTGCTCCACCGGTAAAAAAAATGATTTTATCCCCGCTGGTTTATCATTACCGGAATAAAATCACGGTGCATACCCGCGGGGGCTTAACCGGTTTTCTGGATACTTCTGGTTCAAAAATCGTAACAATCCAGGATTGCCCACTGGCGGATGAGGGAGTGAATACGAAATTATCGGCATTCCTCCTGAAGAATGACCCACCCGAAGGTGATCACGCCTTCCGCAACTTGCCTGGTGAGGCTCATACCCTCGCCCCACAGGCCTTCTACCAGACAAATACGCAGATACTGCCCGGACTGCTTTCCTTGGTCGGTAATTTGCTCCCGGGCACGGGGGATACACTCATCGATACGTATTGTGGTGCGGGATTTTTCACTTTCGAATTCTCCCCGCGTTTTTTGAAAGTCGTAGGGATCGAGCTAGAGCCAAGAGCAATCTCAGCAGCCCTCGCACGGAAAAATCAGGAATCGACTAAAAATATCGAGTTTATTGCCGGTGCTGTGGAATCCGTCCTCCACGATGTCTTGGCCCCACATCAGAAAAATAACGTCACACTCATCCTAGACCCTCCAAGGACCGGCTGCGAACCCCGGGTCATTGAAATCCTCCAAATTCTCCCGCCCCAAGAAATCATCTACGTATCTTGTAACCCGTCCACCCTCGCCCGCGACATCCAAAGACTGCATCCGAAATTCGAACTCCTCTCGATCACCCCCATCGACATGTTCCCCCAAACCTCCCACATCGAGTGCGTGGCTCATTTAGTGCGGACTTCTTGAAACGCTGAAAAACAAAGACTGATTATAGGGAGGAAGGCAAGATTTGCGTGAGCACTTCGTATAACCTCCCCCCCTTACTTTAAAGAATCTTTTACCTCTTGCCATGCCCACATGATATTTTGTTCGATGCCGGGGAGAATGAGTAGCTGGTCGGGGCCCGACACCTTACTTTGCCATTCCTGACACAAAAGCGGATCCATCCCTGGGAGGATAACCTTAACCTTTTGGAACCTCGGATGCTCGACCGCAGATGGGGGAGGTGCCAAGGAGGGGATAATCACCAAATAATCAGCCGCCTGATAACTTTCCAAGATTGCCGGGAGTTGATCAATATGCCCACCCGAGATGATCACTCGGTCGAGCCCTTCAAATTTCCCCAGTTTTTTATCCGTACAAATAAGCAGCTCTAAATGGTGTAACTCGGCCAGCTCCCGCATGGCATGCCCATAATGACTCCCCCAAACCCTTGAATCGATAAAAACCAACCATTTCTTAGACGGATTCGAGGTATCCTTCGGACATATCCTGATTATTTGTCCGTCAGGGGATTCTTGCCCCAACAAGACATTCCCTCATCGAAATATTTGAAGGAATGTTGGACACCGTTGAATAAATAATGTGGGGGTCCTGCCCCAAACCCCCGGAGTAAATCGCATTCCGAGCAATGCAAAACTCAAGGGAAACAAACTAAAAAACAACGCCGTTCCGCCCGCAGAAAACTAGCTTATTATTCAGTAATATCGCTTTCCTAATCCTCTGACGCACACGGCAGTAATCCGTGTGCCGTTTTTATATTACTCTTTAGTTTCATACGCAAAATCAGAAATCATTCCAGGTTTTATATTATCACAGAAAATGATTAAATCAGGATTAATTAAGGGTAACCCCTTTGAGTTTTT
This sequence comes from Verrucomicrobiota bacterium, assembly GCA_034440155.1. NCBI lineage: Bacteria > Pseudomonadati > Verrucomicrobiota > Verrucomicrobiota bacterium. The sequence continues at coordinate 7,113 of JAWXBN010000129.1, forward strand.
ACCTTCAAAAGTTATTATATAATATTTACTTCCAGCCCCCCCTTCTGGATATAAAATTCTCATCCTGATCAAAACCTGGTTCATATTATTAATTTTTTTA
>JAWXBN010000130.1 GCA_034440155.1 Verrucomicrobiota bacterium
ATTAAGGAGGAGATGACTGGGCGGTGGGGGCGGTGTCCACGGTGGGGCTGGGCACACGAGGCGGAGGTGGGGAATTTGTAATAAAAGGTTCCATCTCTGGCCGAGAGGGGGTTTCTTTCTGGGTGGGAGCATTCGGGCGCAGGGGTCGTGGGGTGAAATTTGTAATGGTTGATAAAGTCTTCACGGGTGGTGGCACGATTGGGGGAGCGGGCTTGGGCTTGGAAGGATGTTTGATCTGGTAAATTTCTTCGAGTCCGGGAACTGGGCCGTAACCGACGAATTTTGCTTTCCCTTCATATTTTGGTTTTGGGAAACGGAAATCGAAGACGCTGACCCCGTACTGGGATTTTCCGCGGTAGGTGCGGCCATCGGATGAACCGACCATGATGGGGTTATTATCTGTCTTTGTGCGCCCGAGATAAATCATGACGTGTGTGATCGGAGGGTAACGTTTGACTTTATAGGTGCCTGTCCAAAAGAGGAGGTCTCCGGGTTTGAGCTGGTTCATTTCCGGGCTTTTGGGATCGGTACTATCGACAAGGTGGAGATTGCCGCTTTTTTCGACCCAGAGATAGAAGTCGCTGGCCATGCGTGGGACATTGCGTAAGCCCTGTTTCATTAAAATATAATTAACGAAACCCGAGCAATCCATCCCGCCCTTAGCCGGATCGGCGGAACCGTATTTATAATCGAGTTTTTGGCGCGACAGCGCGAGACTCTCGCTGATCAATTTGCGCACGGCTGGGGAATTCTCGTCAAAATTCTTTAATTCAGTTTCACTAATCGAACTCGTGACCGCATTGAGTCCGGGGGCTAGGCAAAAAAGGAGTCCTGATAAAATGGTCCAGAGTGTAAAAGTGATTTTCATTGATCAGAAATGTAACGTCGATAAATCGACTTGTCCCGAGGTATATACGAAAAAGTGGTTTTCTCTGGAAATTATCTCCTCTGGGGCGAATTGTGCGGATAAAAAATGAAGAACAAAAACCTATCCGGTTTTGGTTGTATTTTTGATTTTCCCATGCATATTCTCTGGGCCTTGTCCGGATATAGCTCCGGGCGAGGGTGAAGAGGTAACCACGATTTTTTGCACTACGTCATTATGGGGATTTTATTACTACTTGCCATATTAGCACCGCTTTTCGGCGGCTTTTTGCTGGCTTTCGCCGGAAAAAAGCTGGGATCGAAGATTGGTTGGATGGCGTTGTCTTTTCCAGTCTTTTCCTTCGTCCTGATCCTGACGCACTTGCTAGTAGTGGGAGCGCAGGGCGGACAGGTCTATTCATGGCCATGGATTCCATCATTGGGGATTAATTTTTCGATCTTGGCCGACGGACTGGCTCATTTCTACGGCCTAGTCGTCAGTGGGATGGGAATACTGATCATAGTGTATGCGTGTTCCTATATGGACAACCACGCGAAAGAACACGGGCGATTTTACGCGTATATGGTTTTTTTTATGGCCTCGATGCTCGGGACAGTCTTTTCCGACAATCTGATGCTTCTTTTTGTCTTTTGGGAATTGACCGGCATTTCTTCATTTTTGCTGATCGGGTTTAACTACGAAAAGGAAGAGTCCCGCCGAGGGGCGCGCATGGCGCTTTTGGTGACTGGATTGACCGGGCTGATCATGATGGTGGGGATCATTATGCTCGGGATACAAGTGGGCACTTACAGCATTACCGAGATCACCGAGCGCGGGATAGATATCCAATGGATGGTGGAGTGGGGTAATATCGTGATGTTCCTAGTATTAATCGGGGCATTCGGTAAATCCGCCCAGTTCCCCTTCTACTTCTGGCTTCCGAATGCGATGGCGGCTCCGACCCCCGTGAGTGCCTATCTCCACTCGGCGACGATGGTCATGCTCGGGGTCTTTCTCACGGCACGGATTTATCCGATTTTCAACGAGTGCAGCGCATGGATGCCCTTACTCGTATCGGTAGGGATGGTGACCATGCTTATTGGCGCGATCTGGGCACTCTTTTTCTCCGATCTCAAGCAGGTGCTCGCCTACATGACGGTCAGTCAGCTCGGCATATTCATTGCTTTTTATGGGCTTGCGGCCGATGAACTCGTCGTCCATGACTACCTGCACATCGCCTGTCACACTTTTTATAAAGGCTCACTTTTTATGCTTGCGGGAATTATCGATCATTCCCTCGGCACCCGAGACCTTAATCGCATCGGCGGATGCGCGCGCAAATTGCCCGTGGTGAGTCTGCTGGTGATCATTGGTTGCGCGACGATGGCAGGAATACCCGGGACGATCGGGTTTATCAGTAAAGAGCTGTATATTAATGAGATTTTTGAGTTCAAAGAAAATACTTGGTTTTTTGTCGCTATTCTGGGTGCTTTTGCCGTGGGCGCTACGATTAAATTTATCATCGGAGCCCGCATTGTCTGGACGCTCTACTGGGGAAAACCATCACCGGCGGCAGGGATCGAGCATCATTTCCACAAACCCTCTGCATTATTTACCCTGCCTCCGGCGATCTTGGCGGTGGCGGCTGTCGTTTTAGGAGTTTTCCCCGCACTTTCTGAGCCTTTATGGAATGGGCTTTTGGTTCCCGGTATTCATGAGATGAATTTACCTCACCTACATCTCTGGCATGGATGGAATGAAATGCTCGTAACCAGCCTTTTGATTTTTGCGGTGGGATTTATCTTGTTTGCGCTTTTCTGGACAGGTCGACGGATGGATCATTTACATTTACCGATATGGTTGAGACTCGATAAGGGGTTTGACTGGTGTGTGGAAAAGCTCCCCTACGTGGCATATTCTGTAACGCGGCTCCTGCGATCAAATCAGCCTTTTGATTACCTTTTGATTGTCGTGAGTTTTTTTGTTTTAGTCACAGGGACAGCACTCGTTACAGCTTTTATTCAATACCCGACGCTTTTTGAGCTTATCCGCCCGCGCCCAGAAAATAGCGTGAGTTTGCTACGGACTTTTTCGGCAATATTAATCAGTTTAGGAGTATTGGGTGTTGTCTTTCTTAAAAAATGGACGACGCAGTTGCTTTGCCTCTCGGTGTCGGGCTTCCTGGTTAGTTTTTATTTCTTCCTCTATCGTGCACCGGATTTGGCATTGACACAAATCCTCATTGAGTCGGTGACATTGATTTTGCTCCTTCTTTTGATGGGGAGATTCACTAAAAAAGTGCAGGAAGGCGAAAATATCACACAGCCAAATCCTGTCCGCGAGGTCATTAAAATTGTCATTTCAATTTGCGCGGGTGTATTCATAACCACCATGGTTCTCCTAGCCACCGCCGCTCCAAATGCACATCGCGTGGGTGACTTTTTCTTGGAGCAATCGCTGCCTCTGGCCAAGGGAGCCAATGTGGTTAATGTCATTATTGTTGATTTCCGAGGGTTTGATACTCTGGGTGAGATCACGGTACTCGTCGTGGCGATGCTAGGATGTCTGGGGCTGCTCATGCGCCGGAAACGGAGCCGTGAGGAGTATGATAAAGGGCCCACTGGCCAATCAGGAATCGTTAATGCGCATACGGAGGAAGCGGACTAATGAGAAAACTAGATTCATTCCTTTATACAAATGTCATCAGGGTTTTATTTTTTATCGTGAACCTCGTGGCGATCTATTTACTTTTGCGTGGGCACAATTTACCGGGAGGCGGATTTATCGGGGGATTGGTTTCTGCCATTTCCTTCGTGCTTTTAGGCATTGCTCTGGGAGTCGAGGAAATCTATCGCATCACCCGCGTGGATCCCGCGCGAATTGCTTTTACCGGTCTAACGTTGTCCGTGATGAGTGCCTTGATTCCTGTTTTTATAGGCGACCCATTCATGCAGCAATACAATACATATTGGACGCTTCCCCTTTTGGGAAAAACAGCCGTGGGGACTCCTCTCCTTCTTGATACGGGAGTATTTCTCGTAGTGGTGGGGATTTGCACAAAAATTATTTTTGTCCTGACACAATCCACCAGCCGGATCAATGCCTTGGTTCGTGAGGAAGAAGCGGTGTATTACTCGATTCTAGAGTCGCCGATTGAGGGTGATGATGTGGATGCGGACGATCAGGATTTTTTGGAGAAGAAAGAGGAAAAGTCATGCAAATAGATACCGCTATTCTCATCGGAGTGATGTTTACTTGCGCCATTTACCTGATGCTCAATCAGAGTTTTGTTAAAATCCTCTTTGGGATCGCGATCCTCTCTAATGCCGCTAACCTCCTGATTCTGGCTATGTCTGGGTGCCCGGACAATGCGGTGGAGCCTTTTATCAACGGCCAAGGGGTTCCTATGGTGGATCCGTTACCTCAGGCTTTGATATTGACCGCTATTGTGATCGGGTTTGGGACGATCGCCTATATGGTATTGCTTTTATATCGATTATTTCTGGATTTTAAAACGACCAGTGCCAAAGACCTTTACCATGAGGAGCTGGACCAAAGAAAATGATCGCTAAAGAACTATTCCTGCCTGTCGTCATTCCTCTGGTCACAGCGTTGATCGGGTTGATCTGGTTAAAGCCGGGTTTCAGCCGCCGGATCCTTTATGCTGTTTCCGGTTTTCTCCAGCTAGTCATTGCTCTTTGGTTAGTCGACAAAACCAAAGGCGGAGAACTTTTGATTCTGCCCTTGGGTAATTGGGGCGCGCCCTTTGGGATCATGCTCACGGTGGATTTGTTGGGAGCGATTATGTTAGTTTTGAGTTCGTTGACCGCTTTGGCGGCGATCCTTTACGGGTTTGCTGAGACCCCGATCCGGGTGGGGCACCCGATGAGGTTACCTTTGATGCAGTTTCTGGTGATGGGAATCAATTTAAGTTTTTGTACGGGTGACCTGTTTAATTTATTTGTTGGATTTGAGATCATGCTCATTTCTTCCTATGCCCTTTTGACTCTTGAGGCCGATGATTGGGATATCAAACACGCCTTTCCGTATCTGGTCATTAATATCTTTGGGAGCGCGATTTTTCTGGTAGGAGTCGGTCTTTGTTATGGGTTGACCGGAACTCTGAATTTCGCGGATTTGTGCCGGATTTTTGGTGAGATGGGGCCGGATCCAAGAATTGACATTTTTGCAGCGGTCCTCGTTTTTGTTTTCGCGGTTAAAGCAGGACTTTTCCCTCTTTATTTCTGGCTTCCTCATAGTTACCCGACATTACCCACTTCGGTGGCGGCGCTCTATTCAGGAATGTTGACCAAGGTGGGGGTCTATGTGCTGATCCGGATGTTGGGAACGGTATTACCACACAATTTGCATTACATTTACACGGCGTTGATATGGTTAGCGGTGGCGACGATGATTTTTGGGGTGTTAGGAGCCTTGTCTCGGGGCTTTATTCGGGGAATTCTTTCCTATCACATCTTGAGCCAGATCGGTTTCATGGTTTTGGCCATTGGATTTTTCACCCCACTATCGGTGGCCGCTGCTATATTTTATATCATGCACCATATCATTGTTAAATCGACGCTTTTCCTGATTGGTGGGACAGCCGCGTTGCTTAATAAAAGTGATGATTTAGATTTTATGGGAAACTTATGGAAACAAGCGCCATTCTTGGGAGTGCTCTTTCTCTGTCAGGCTCTTTCACTGGCGGGCATTCCGCCCTTGAGTGGGTTCTGGGGTAAATACATGATTATCGTTGTCGGAATCGAGCAAGGACAGTGGATCCCTGTGGCTGCCTCCGTACTGGCCAGCATTTTGACTCTGGTGAGTATGCTTAAAATATGGAATGGAGCATTTTGGAAAGAATCGACGGATGTTCCCGTGCGATCATCAGATCGACGTTGGGTAAAAATGACAGCCGTAATCGCTGTCATGACAGCGATTTCCTTGGTGATTGGTTTGGGAGCGGAATATTTCATCGGCTTGGCGGAGACGGCGGCCAATACGGCACTCGACCAGCAGGGCTATATCCAAAAAGTTCTCACAGTACAGGGTAAGGAAGGAGCGTTATGAAAAGTTTCGTCCTTCATTTATCCATCACGATTCTTTGGCTTTTGCTCAGTGACAAACCTTCATTGGGTTCATTTGTCGTGGGGATATTTATTGGGTTTGTATTACTTTATCTTTTTCAGCCTGCCCTGCAGAGTTACTCCTATATTTACCGGGGCATCGCCTTTTTTAAATATACACTGATTTTTACATGGGCTTTTTTGGCTTCGTCGGTGAATGTCGCTTGGATATCCGTCATACGTGATCCTCAGAAAATAAAGTCGGGCTTTTTGCGTTATGACGTCACGGGTTTGAGTATGGTGGAAATCATTATTCTCAGTTACAGTATCGGTCTGACCCCGGGCACGACCCCGGCAGACTTGGAGGATAACGATAAGACATTGGTCATCCACGTACTCGAACTCGACGATCCCGAGGCCGTCTCCTCGGAGATTACAACCACTCTGAGGAATAACATTCTCGGATTTACCCGTCACAAGGACACACCCCTATGACCATTTTTTACGCCATTTGTTACGGGATGCTCATTATTTCGATATTTTGCGGGCTCTATCGACTTTTCAAAGGGCCTACGGTCGTGGACCGAATGTTATCATTTGATATGATCACAGTTTGTGTGATCGGGCTCATTGTCCTTTTTTCGATCACGCGTCAGACGGTTCTTTTTCAAGATTTGATCCTGATATTTTGCCTCATGGGATTTGCCAGTACGGTAGCTTTTGTTTTTTACCTTCACCGGACGGATGAATTGCTTGATGAGAAAAAAACAGACGAAATAAAAGTGAAATCGGAGGAAGAGAAATGAATTTTTACGATATTCTCTCTTCGATATTTATCTTTGCCGGGTGCGTCTTTATTCTCGCTGGTTCCATCGGCGTGGTGCGTTTGACTGATGCCCTTGCCCGTTCCCATGCTTTGACCAAGTCGATGACGTTGGGAATTATCCTTTTACAGATGGGGATGGGTGTGGGATTGTACGAGGAAATCAGCGGGTTAAAAATTATTTTGGCCATTCTTTTTCTGTTAGTGACGATTCCCATCGGTGGACATCTTTTTGTCATGGTCGTATATCGTAAACTGGTAAAAAATAATGCGGTGATCATCCAGAGCACCAAAAAAGTGGACTAAAAGACTTTGGTCGTACTGCATTGATTTGATATCATGCGTGTGGAGAGCGTCTTCAGAGGTCGATAGTCTGTACCGCGTATGAGGTGTGTGCCCGTTATGGCTTACGGTTTTGGTCATCCCACCCACGGTCATTGTCGCCCTTTGTTTCATTTTGATAAAGTAGGTGTGATAGCAGACGCCGCCTGTGACGGTGATTTTGTTAACCGATTATGGGATTTATCTCCAAGGCGAGAGTGATCGTAGCTTGACGGCCTGCTCTTGCGCCCATAGTCTGGCGCGCCATATATGAGTTACAGCATTAATATCCGTAAGCTGGCTTTAATCGCAGTCCTCTCCTTTTCGTTTTTGTATGTTTTTCCTTTGCTGGCCGCTACTTCTGAGCACGGCCATGATTCCACTCCTGCCTTGATTCCCCGGTCGGTCGATAGCTACGGGGATAGTCATATCGAGTCTGTGTCCGCTGTCCTGAAAAACCGTGTCGAGAAAGAACCATTTAACCTTGTGGCTACCTTGCTTTTCCTCGGAGCGATCATACACACATTTATGGCGGGTAAATTCCGCTCCATCGCCCACCACTATGATGAAGAGTACAAACATAAAATGAAACAGAAACATGAAGGCGGGCATTTTGGTCGTTATATCGACCAGCCAGCCATTACCAGTTTCAAAGGGAAACTTTTCCATTTTCTCGGGGAGATCGAAGCAGTTTTCGGGATTTGGTGTGTTCCTCTATTAATCATTATCACTCTCTTTTATGGAGGGGATGCGGTTTTTGATTATCTTGATGGGGTGAATTTCACCGAACCGCTATTTGTCGTGGTGATTATGACCATCGCCTCGACGCGGCCGGTTGTCCGGTTTGCGGAGTCTTTTCTGCATAAATTCGCCTCAATCGGCGGAGCATCTATAGCCGCTTGGTGGCTCTCGATCCTGATGATTGCGCCCTTATTGGGTTCATTCATTACCGAACCGGGGGCAATGACGATCGGTGCCCTGCTTTTAGCGAAACAGTTTTATTATTACCGGCCATCGGAAACACTCAAGTACGCGACGATTTCGCTGCTTTTTGTGAATGTCTCGGTCGGAGGTACCCTCACGCATTTTGCTGCACCACCGGTCGTTATGGTGGCGGGAAAGTGGGACTGGACGATGGGATATATGTTTACTCACTTTGGATGGAAAGCGGTACTGGGGATCGTCGTTTCGACTTTGATCTATTTTGTGATTTTTCGGAAGGAGTTTGTCCGCCTGACCAAGGAGACCCCGGAGGAAAAAGCGGCGGATGCGCATGGGGTGGTGGGTTATTGGGCCGACCGCAATTTGCCTATTCCCCACTGGATCACCACGACACATTTGCTTTTTGTGGCATGGACGGTTTTCACCCTGCATCATCCGGTATTTTTCATCGGGGGATTCCTCTTTTTCCTCGCCTTTACCGAAGCGACCATGACGCATCAGAATCCTGTGCAGCTGCGTTCCTCACTCATGGTGGGATTCTTCCTTGGCGGCATAGTGATTTTTGGTTCTTTGCAACAGTGGTGGCTGGGCCCCGTGCTGGCGCATTTGGGTGAGGTCCCTCTTTTTATCGGTGCCACTATCCTCACCGCATTTAATGATAATGCAGCCATCACATTCCTCGCATCACAAGTCCCTCTTTTGGATCCGAAACTCACAACCGACCCTCTATTGGCGGAGACTTTGCGTTACGCTGTCGTCGCCGGGGCGGTGACCGGTGGCGGACTTACTGTCATCGCCAATGCGCCGAATCCCGCCGGGCAATCTATCCTTTCGAAATATTTTGAGAACGGGGTCTCCCCGCTTTGGCTGGCGATATGGGCCATCCCACCGACGATTATTGTCGCGCTGTTTTTTATATTGATGAAGTAAGAAAACGGTGGGACGCGGAATAACCAAGTGCCATACAAAGTCCGTAATATAGATTAGTTCCTTTGTGTTCTCTCGTCCTTGCCTCCTTGGCATTGTGCGAAAGTGTAGCGACATAGGGCTGTGTGGTGGGACGGGGGTTGAGACTTTCGGCACTGCCCAAGCAAATATAAAAACACAAGCTGCCTGAATAAAAAATAATTTCATTTGGCAAACTCAAAGAAAAAAGTGTAAAGTAAGAATATTAAAAATTAACTTCCCTCATTTATGATCCCTAATATCGAGTCCCAAGGCACACCAAAAGTCAAATTCATCATCATGATTGTCGCATCCGCTGCTTTAGGCGGATTTTTATTTGGGTTTGATACAGCGGTCATTAATGGGGCGGTATTGGCTATGAAGAATTATTTTGGAATTGGTGAATGGGCGACGGGATTAGCTGTTTCCCTGGCGCTTTTAGGTTCGGCTGTGGGGGCCTTTGCCGCTGGACCTTTGGCTGACAAGATCGGGCGGGTGCGTTCCATGATGATTTGTTCGGGACTCTTTGCAGCGAGTGCGATCGGGTCAGGATTACCTTTTTCGATTTATGATTTTATTTTTTGGAGAGTATTAGGTGGGGTCGCGGTCGGGGCCGCGAGTGTTTTGGCTCCTGCCTATATCGCGGAGGTCGCCCCGGCCAGTATGCGCGGTCGGTTGGGGAGTATGCAGCAACTTGCGATTGTTACTGGTATATTTATTGCCCTTTTATTGAATTTTGTCATTGCTGATGCGGCCGGAGGATCAGCCGAGAATCCTTGGTGGTTAGGGTTGCCGGCATGGAAATGGATGTTCCTCACTGAGCTTCCCCCTGCCATCCTTTATGGGATCGCCGTAGCGTTTATTCCAGAGTCGCCGCGTTACTTGATGGCTGTGGGACGCACACAGGATGCGAAACTCGTTTTTACCCGTTTATTTGGTGATGAAAAAGTGGCCCAGGATAAAGTCCTGGAAATCCAGCAAACCTTGAATGCTGAGAGTAAACCGCACATGCGCGACCTGAGAGGGTCCGCTCTTGGGTTGTTACCGATTGTTTGGATTGGGATTGCCTTGGCGGCATTCCAGCAGCTTGTCGGGATTAATGTCATTTTCTATTACAGCAGCACACTTTGGCAGGCGGCTGGATTTGGTGAAGGCAGCGCCTTGAAAATCACGGTCATTACGGGGGCGGTCAATATCCTCACGACCCTGATTGCCATAGCCTTTATTGATAAAATAGGGCGTAAACCGCTTTTGATCGTTGGGAGTATCGGAATGGCTGCCGCCTTATTGACTATGGCCCTCTGTTTTTCGTTTGCGACAAAAGGGGCAGACGGGGCCCCTGTCTTGAGTGGATCCATGGGGATCGTGACCCTCTTGGCGGCAAATATCTATGTCTTCTTTTTTGGAGCTTCCTGGGGGCCGATTGTCTGGGTGCTCCTCGGTGAAATGTTCCCAAACAGGATACGGGCGGCGGGCTTGGCCTTAGGAGCATGCATCGGATGGGTGTCAAATTTTGCCGTGAGCACGACTTTTCCCCCGATGCTTGCCGGGATAGGACTGGGGGCGTCCTATATGATTTACGGGGGAATGTCTGTCATTTCCTTTTTCTTCGTCTGGAAATATGTCAAAGAAACCAAGGGTAAAGAGCTTGAGGCGATGTAGGTATCTTTTTTCTGTTTGAACTATTGCTCGATCCTTGGTTGGAATGGTCTTGGATATTTAAAAAGTGAACCCTCGGTTAAGTTTAAATAAAATTATGACAATGAAATACTCTTCCCTCTTGGCACTCGTTTTTTTCGGACTACTGGCTACTTCACAGGCACAGGGTACCTACCGGATTTTAACCGAAGAAGATCCCCCTTTTAATTTTACACAAAACGGAGAAGTAACCGGTTATTCAGCAGAAGCCGTTACGGAAATCATTAAACGCTCCGGGGGCACAGGCAAAATCCAAGTCATGGAATGGGATAAGGCCTATCAATTAGCAAAACAGGGGCCGAACACCATTCTTTTCAGTATGATGCGTACGGATGACCGCATGGGGGAATTCCATTGGGTCGGGCCGATCGTGATTGCCGAGCTGGTAGCATTAGTTAAATCCTCGTCGGATTTGAAAACCGTAACACTTGATGAAGCGAAGAAACTAAAAGTAGGAACGATTAATGGATGGTATTCCGAACACAGCCTCAAAAAGCTGGGGTTCAAAAACCTCCAGCTTTATCCCACCTCCAAAGATGCCGTTCAAGCCTTGATGACCGGGCAGATCGATATTCTGGCCATGACAGAGGCTAGTGCCATGGCTGAGATCAATGCAGAGGGATTAGGTCGCGAGAGTGTGCGCAAGGTCGCGACACTCGAGCAGCTGCCGCTCTATATCGCTATTTCAAAGGATGTTCCTCAGAAAGTCATTAACAAGTGGCAGGATACACTTGATGAAATGGCCCGGGACGGTACTTCGCGTAAGATTAATCAAAAATGGCTGGGCGAAGTGTTTTTGTCAGCCCCGAAAAATTAGGGGCGTTTTCTAACGCTCATTTGCTGCAATCAGGAGTTTTGTCCTGAATTGTGTCGGGCTAAGCCCGGTATATCTGCGGAAGACAGTGGCAAAATACTGGGATGAAGGAAAATTCAAGTCGATAGCCACGTCAATGACGTTTGATTTTGATTTGGTCAACCGTCTCTTGGCTTCTTCTATTTTACAACGCAGGACATATTCAGCCGGAGGAATGCCGACCTCCTCTTTAAAACGGATTTTCAAGCGCGGTAGGGAAAGGCGGATGCGTGCCGCGAGGACTCCCAAAGGAAGTGTCTGGTGGGCATTTGCCTCGATATAACGCATGAGTTGGCTGATGACTGGCGAGATGGTTTGGCGTGGATTTTCCCGGGAGCAATCGATGATTTTGAGGAGGAAATCAATGACACGGTTTTGGAGTGTGATCTTTTGGAGGGGGGATTGTATTTCAGAAACCTTGAGGATTTCATCGAGGATTTTCCCTAAAAGGGGGTGTCCGGGGAAATGCCGGTGGGGGATGGTCTGGAGCGCGTGGAGCAATTTGCGGCTATCTTCACGGCTGTAGTTCAGGAATGGCCCGGCATTTTTGGGTAATAAGATATGAAACCAATAAAGGCTGCCTTTTTCTTGCGGTGCTTCCCCTGTGCTGTGTTCTTCCCCCGGAAAGGTCATAAAGACATCACCCCCCCGCAGAGCGTAGTCATTTTTACCGACACGATATGTCTGCCGGCCTTTGGCGAGATAACAAATCTCCATGACATCACGGTGGGCATGGGTCAGGAGACCGGCCTGGGCTTGCCTGTAATCATAACGGCCCAGGACGGGGACTTCCGGGATGCCAAGGGGACGGAGATCGATGATAATGCGTTGCGACATGTATGAATTCGTATCGTGATATTAGCACAAACGCAAAGCATGTGAAGCATGTTATGTTGTTCCATCCCCAAACTAATCAAAGGTGACCCTATGAGTGAAGAAACAGTATTGATGGCTGATGAAAAAGATTTGAATGTCGAAGAGCAGAAAAGCGGCCAGGCTATTGCTTGGTACCGGACAAAAATCGATCCAAAACTCCTGCAGAAACTCCATAAACGCAGTGACTTTCTGGCTCTATCCCAGACACTCGGCTATGTCGGCCTCATGGCTCTGACAGCGGCAATCTCGCTGTGGTCATTCCACTCCGGGTGGCCGTGGTACGCGACGGTGGGTTTTGTCTTTCTGCACGGTATGGTTTGCGCTTTTATGATCAATGGTGTCCATGAGCTCTGCCATAATACCGTATTTAAAACCCAATGGATGAATTCGCTTTTTGTCCGTGTCCTGTCTTTCCTCGGCTGGATTAATTTCCCCCTGTTCGAGACGAGTCATCTGCGCCATCACCGTTATACCCTCCATCAACCTGACGATTTGGAAGTCACCCTGCCTTATCCCTGGTCTTGGGCTAACTTTTTTAAATTCGGCTTTGTGAATCTCGTCTCGCTCTATGAACATTTTAAGTATGTGATCCGTATTGCCTGCGGGAAATTCAGTGGGGAATGGGAAACAAAACTTTTTCCGGACACGGCCCCTCAAAAACAAAAAGTCCCCATTCACTGGGCCCGGACAATGTTGGTCGGACACGCTATTATCGTGATTGTCTCCCTCTATTTCGGATGGTGGCTCGTACCTGTGCTGGTGACATTAAATCAGTTTTACGGCGGCTGGCTTTTTCTGCTGTGTAACAATACCCAACATATTGGCCTGACTGACAAAGTTCCCGATTTCCGCCTTTGTTGTCGCACGATCACCCTCAATCCTGTGGTACAGTTCCTCTATTGGCACATGAATTATCATACAGAGCACCATATGTATGCGGCTGTACCTTGTTATAATCTGGGCAAATTGCACAAGGCGATCAAACATGATCTGCCCGCGACAAAGGGTTTGATCGGGACATGGCTGGAAATCAATGAGATTAGACGTAAACAAGCGATTGACCCTGCCTACCAATATACCGCTCCCTGCCCTCCGGCACAAGCGAGGCCTCCCCGCGGAGGGCAAGCTTTACAAGGTGCGTAACGCTAAGTTTATCAAAAGAAAAATGATGGGGATATTTTAGAAAATAAAATGTCCCTCATCTGTTATGGCATTCGACGGGAAGAGTAACGATTCTTCCCGTTATTTTCCGATACAAAATGAGGAAAAGATGCGGTCGAGGAGATCTTCGGTCGAGGTTTTCCCGGCGATCTCACCGATGACTGAGCATGCACTACGCAGGTCCATCGTGATGAGTTCAAGTGGCTGGTCAGCCTCGAAAGACGAGAGGACATGGTCCAATGACTTCACGGCTCGCATCAGGCAATCGCGCTGGCGGGTATTTACCAGGAATTCTTCTGCCCCAGCATCCATGGATTGGAATCCGATTTTTTCTAAGATCGTTTTTTTCAGGGTCTCGATACCTTCGCCTGTTTGCGCGGAGACAAAAATCCCATTCACATCGAGGAGTTTCTTTTGCTGGTCATCCAGCAGGTCTGATTTATTCCACACACACAAATTGCGCGGGTCAGGATTTGTGGCGACATCTGCTCCGGTCTGGACAAACTCGCGGGCATCCCGGATTTCGAGGATGAGCTCAGCGGCTTCCCTTGCTTGCTGGCTGCGCCGGATCCCCTCGGCCTCGATCACATCCTCGGTGTGCCGGATGCCGGCAGTGTCGATGAGGACGAGGGGGACCCCGTCAATACTCAAAATCTCTTCTAGCGTGTCCCGTGTGGTGCCGGCCAAAGGAGTGATAATCGCACGGTCACTGCCGAGCAGGAGGTTAAAAAGGGAAGACTTTCCGACATTGGGTTCACCCGTAATGACGGTGCGCAGGCCTTCACGCAAAATGCGCCCGTTACGGCTGGAGCGGATGAGGCTCTGAGCAAATTGCTGCGCATTGATGATTGTCCCGTGTAGTTTTGCCCTCGTGTCGGGGGAAATGTCTTCATCGGGGAAATCAATATGCGCTTCCAGGTGTGCCAGGGTTTGCATCAGCTCATCTCGGACCACCTCGATTTTCCGGGTTAAGGCACCTTGGAGCTGGGAAGCCGCCACGCGCCCGGCACGTTGGGTTTTTGCATGGATCAAATCCGCGACGGCTTCGGCCTGGGTCAAGTCGATACGCCCGTTGAGATAAGCACGGCGGGTGAATTCCCCGGCCCCGGCCAGGCGCGCGCCGTTTTGTAGGGTGAGATCGAGAATGAGGCGTGTATTGACCGGGCCGCCATGGCAATTGATCTCGATTAAATCCTCACAGGTATAACTATGGGGGCTACGGAAAAAAATGACTACGGCTTCATCGAGCAATTGGCCGGAATCATGGATTTCGCCAAAAACCGTTTTTCCTGTGGGGAAAGAATCAAAAGATATTCTCGAGTTCCTCGGACGGAAAATCCGCTGCGCAATTTGCAGCGCTATGGTGCCGCTCATGCGGATAATGGCGATACCCCCGATTCCGGGTGGGGTCGAAATCGCGGCAATCGTGGGCTCATGATCAGTCGCGAGCGGCATGGTTATTTTACAGAAAGGATTTCGCCGGTCTGCGCGGAAAAGCGCAGGGTCATGATCCGCCGTTTATTAGCGTACAGTTCGCAAATCCACGAGGGGGAAACACTATCTTCGTTTGATTTTTCTAGCGTCATTTTTACATTCTCGGGTTTGTAACCTTTTCCCAGCGCATATTCATTCGCTTTTTCCAGGATCACATCACTATCGATGGCGAGGCTTTTCTCTAAGAAAATCAATTTCTGGTTATTAGCGATGGGAGGGCTCACACTGGTCAAGACACGGGCATATTGTCCGTTTTCCCATACCACGGTTTTACGTTTTGTAGGGGAATTCTGCGTGTAATAGGTCACCCGCCAGTTTTTTGGATAATTTTCCCAGCTGGCGGTATGGGCCTCGACAGTGATGAGGTTTTCGGAAATGGTATCTTGGGTGTGGGCCTCGGAAACCCTGATGACATCTTCAAGCGTGAGTAATTTATTTGGATCCCAAGGGGAGGCTGTCGTGGCGGCATTTTGGATGGTTTGGGCGGTTGCATTTGAGCCACCGGTGGTAGCACCGGATTCATTGGTTAACCCCGATTCCCCCGCCATTTCACGGACTTCTTCACCTGTGGAAAGGGCGGCCTGTGTGACGGAATTGCTAGAAATGTCGCCAGCAGCATGGGAAATGGCTTGAGCTGTATTTGTGCTCCCCCACGTACCGGGCAAAGGCTTTGAGGGGTTTCCTGATTTAGACTCTTTAAGGATCATGATCAGTCCGGCGATCAGACAAATGGCACCCACAACAATGGCAAACACCGTATATTTGCGCATTTTTTTCACCGGAGCTTTTGGCTTATCTTCGGGAATAAAAATACTACCCTCTGAGCGGATACTAGTGGGATGATCTGCGACCACGGGTGGAATGTCCGTGTAAAGGGGGGAGATTTCTTTGAATCTTTCTTGGACGATCCCGGCTGTCTGGGGGCGATCAGCCTGCTTTTTATTCAAACACTCCATCATCAGTTTAGCTAAGGCATCTGATACATACGGAGCCTTTTCCCTCGGGTCGTCGGCCTTTGTTTCTATATGCGCTTTTTTGATCTCGTAATCAGAGAACATCTCGAAAGGAACGTGGCCCGTGACAGATTCATACAGGAGAATGCCGAGTGCATAAACGTCTGTGGCGGTCGTCACGGCGGAATTCAGGATCTGCTCCGGTGCCATGTAACGGGTGGTCCCGAGCTGGTCCTGGGCCATGGTCAGATCGGCTTGGTCATCGATGATTTTTGCGATTCCGAAATCCACGATCTTTACCTCGTCATGAGGAGTGATGATGAGATTGGAGCCTTTCAAATCCCTGTGGACGACATTTTGCCGGTGGGAAAAAGCCATGGCGTCGAGGATCTGCGTGAAAACTTTCCGTAACCTGTCCTCGCCGAGGACCCCTACGCTTAAAAGTCGGTTCAGCGGTAGCCCGTCGACATACTCCATGGAGATACAATATTGGTCACCGCTGCTGAAACAGTCATAGACCTCCGCTATATTCGGATGCCGGAGCTTGGCTTGGATTTTTGCCTCGTGGAGGAAACGTTGCTTGAAATTTGATTGCAGGGTCAAGTGGTGCGCAAGGACTTTGACCGCATCGATCCGGCCTAGGACGGAATGACGTGCACGATAGACAGACC
>JAWXBN010000131.1 GCA_034440155.1 Verrucomicrobiota bacterium
AACAAAAGGTTTCTCGGTCTTGTCCACATAATCACAATGGGCACGTTCACGCAGGCACGCCTGGAGGAGTTTCTGTTTGACGGGGATGTATTCCGGACGGTGGGGGCCTAGGGCCAGCTCGGTCTGGATCGGCCGGTATTCATAATAAATAACCCGGCGCAATTTGCTCTGGGCCGAGGGTGAACCATGTAATGCCATCACATTATGGAAAAGCACATCACCGGGATCCACCGGAATGGGCACAGCCCCCTCAAAGCGGAATTCCCCCGTGCCATCCGACTGGGTGAAATCATTATTTCCACCATTCAGGTAGGTAATTCTCTCATTGGTGAATTTTTCTTCCCAGAGATTTGAACCTAAAATGCCCCACAGGCAATTACTCATGTCCGAGCCGTCTAGGTAGAAATCCACATTAAAGATCGGTTTGTTTTCGACCATCCCGGCTGCATAATCCCGGTGCCAAGCGATCGTCGCTCCCTTTCCCGGAGTTTTAAAAACCATACTATCCCATGTGGGAATAAAATTCGGTCCCTGGAGTTTCTCGACACTTTTCAGGATGAATGGATGTCCGGCCAACACCTTGCCCGCTTGTGTTTTATCGACGACGTATTCGATTCTAAAAGGTGTTTCCACCCCGCTTTTGTGTTTGGTGTAGAAATAATCCGGATCTTGTACACGCTCGGACATGGAGCGCTCGACGAGTGGCAGCGTTTGTTTTTGGAGCTCCTCGAGTTCGCGGCCCCGCAGCAAATTGCGGATGAGTAAGAGGCCGTTATCGTGGAAGAATTGGGCTTGTTCATCCGTGATACAGTCTTGTTTGGTAGCGTCAATATGGGGGAATAAATCGTTAGTAGTTTGATTCATAGGGTGGGGGTAGGGGTTATATTTCAGACTAGTTTACACCTTTTTACAGTATATTCCTCCGGTTTATCTCCTATTTTTTCCTGTATTCTCAGGTTTTTCATGTTATCCCTACTATCTCGTGAAGAAAAATGATCATGTTTCCTACGGACTCTGGGCTTTCAGAGGGCATCCTACCCCGATGACTGAAAATCATTCCCACTCTGATATCGAGATTAACTATCTCGAAGAGGGGGAAATGACCTACTTGATCCATGGTCAAAAGATGACGATCCCTGCACGCAAACTGATTATTTTCTGGGCCGCCATCCCCCACCAGCTGATCGACTCCACCGTCAAAAACATGCACTGGATTACTATCCCCCTGACATGGTTCCTCCAGTGGAAACTGCCTGAAAATTTCACGCGCAATTTGCTCAATGGTACATTGATCATCGAGCCATCCGTGCTCCCGTTGGATTTCACACAAGTCTCGGAATGGTCAGAAATGCTTGATCCCAAAACAAATAATGACGAAAAACGTAAAATCGCTCTCTTAGAGATCGAGGCTCGACTACGCAGGATGGCCCTTGAGTTCCATAACCACAAAAGTGACCACCGCAAACCCACCCACTCTGCGGATAATCCCACAAAGGTCGAGCAAATGGCAGAATACATCGCCCAAAATTATTCCCAATCAATCCAGATCAAAGATATCGCCTCCAAAGCAGGACTGAATATGAACTATGCCTCCACCCTTTTCCGGCAAAGCCTCGGCATCAGTATTATGGAGGCTGTCGTCCATCACCGCCTCTGGCACTCACAGAGGTTACTGGCGACGACCGACAATAAAATGATCGATATCGCCTTCGCATCGGGATTTGGGTCACTGTCCCGGTTCTACGAGGCTTTCACCCGTCAATTCAAAACCTCCCCCCGCAAATACCGATCCAGCATCGGCAGATAGTCTTGATTGAATACCGGGTAAAGCCTTATCGTCACAATCATCAGGTATGCGCTCCCTCATCCTCATTTTATGGTTTTTTTCGGCTTGTGCTCACGCAGGGACAAATCTCGTCATGAAAACCCTCGATATCGGGGATGCCGATTATCACAGTGTCAAAGAATACCTAGATGATGCAAAAAGTCCCCAAGGCAAAGTCATCATGGTCACCGGAAAAGGGAAAATCATCCTTCAAGACACCCCCGAAGCCATCGCTCTCATGACCGAGATCATCACGGAAGCCTCCAAACCCGCCCCCCTGATCCGGATCGAGCTGACCCTCGATGAAAAGGGGTCATCCTCTGTCAAAGGCGTGGATGTCCAAGCCTCCGGCTCCATCAATACAGGACGCGGGAATATTAAAATCAATCCCATCGAGAATAACATGCTCTCAATGAGTGCGCGTAATGACTCGAGTAAATCCAGCCATCTCTCATCACAATTCCTTTTGGTCAAAAGCGGGGCCAGCGCAGTGATCAAAGTCGGTGAAGATGTCCCTTTTGTGGATTATTTCTGGGCTTATGCTCATGAGCTCGGGATTCTTTATGATGTCAATGTCCGCTGGCAGGAAATCGGCACCCAAATGCGCGTTTACGCCTCAGCTCGCGGGAATATGATCGATATCGAGATCGTTCCTGAAATCACCGCCCTCACGGGGGACCGTTATGCCCCTGTGAGTTTCCGTTCGCTCGCCACGACAGTGACCCTCAGGAATGGTGAATCAATGAATATCGGCGGTTTCTCAAAAGCCGACAACGATTTCAACAGACACTTTTTCTTCGGCACTCGGGCAACCGGAACATTAACCGGTACATTCCGACTCAAAGCCCAACTGCAATAAGGTCAGGATCGGTTATATTAAAATGAACACGAGGTGGAAAAAATAATTCGATTTTTAAGGATTCAAAAAAAGCCTTTGAAAATAAAATCCTGAATATTTCCTTCAAAAGCAGTCTCTCCTATTATATACTCGCACGGGTAATGAAAAAAAAGAGGCCTTACTACTCAAAAAAATCCAAAACGTGCGCGGACTAAGCCAAGAGGAAAAAATCCTCTTCGCCCGAAGCCTCGCCGCCACACCGGACGAAAGATGGGAAATGCACGAAACACATCGTCGATTTCTCTTGTCCTTCAAGCCCTCAAAGAAAACAAAATCCGTTACATCATAGCGGGGATGTCCGCAGCCTTTATCCAAGGTGCTCCAGCGACGACGTTGGACACCGATATTTGGGAATACTGGAAATATGCCGTAAGTTAGGAGGCGAAAGTCTAGCCCCTACTGTGAGTGCTTTTGCTGATGGTACCATGATCAATTTCCTGTACTCGATCGATGGGCTCTGGGGTTTTGAATATGAATATAAAAGATCCATCAAAAAAAGATGGCAAGGCCTGACTGTTCCTATCCTGCCCCTTATTCGTATCCTCAAAAGTAAACAATTCATCGCACGGGAAAAAGATCTGGCACACATCCCCCTACTCAAACAAACAATCAGGCTGACAAAACGGGCAAAGACCAGCAGCAGAGAATAACACTGATGCGTTAGAAACTGAGGCATCCCCACCTGCCGGGGGTAAAAAGAGTTTACCTTCGGAGCAGAAGATTAATCTAAGAGTCGAAAAAAAATAATAAAACTTTCTGATCATTGATTTGTTAATGACTCATATGGAAAACGAGCAAGATAAACTCTGGGAAATAATGGGACGGGCTAAAAAGCTTGATCCCTCACCATGGTTTACCGAGCAAGTCCTTCGGAGAGTAGAACGGATAGAGCAAGTCCGGGTGGAATACATCTCCTTTCCAAAGTTTTTTTGGAAATTTGCTACGGCATTTGGCGTTTTTGCGATAGCCGGAGCGATTTTCTTCATGACTCCTCCCGATCAAATGCCTGTATCCCCGACACCCACATTGGTGCAAGTTTCTACCCCTGTCCCCACCCCACTAATTTCTCAAGTCACAGTCAGCCAACCTCTTATAGAAACATCTAAAGAGGACCAGCAACTCGTCGCGCTCACGACAAATAATGCCGTTGTCTCCCTGCCTGATGCTTCAGAGGCCGCCTGGAATCCCGCGATTCAGACACCTGCAAAAAAGGTTCATGACCTGAATCTGATTCAAACGGGGTTTGAAACTGCAAGCGGACTTGGCACGCAGGATTTTTAAGTCTAAAAGACATGGGTGCAAACATCTACCCTACTCCCCGCCTCATTCCATTTAATCTCTCGATTCAAATTCTGTAAGAAACTCGTTTTAAACTTATTGCTCCTATCCCTTTGCGTATGGATAAGTGGTTGCTCCGAGCATAAAGAGATTGCCCAGCCCAAACTTCCCACAAAAAAAATCCAGATAGCCTCAAAGGTCCTGGATACCGAAATCGCCCGGACGACGGAACAAAAAAATACGGGGTTAATGGGACGAAAATCACTGGGGGAAAATGAAGGAATGCTTTTTATCAATCACTCCCCACAAACAGCAAGTTTCTGGATGAAAAACACCCTTATCCCACTCTCGATCGCCTATATCGATGAGGACGGGGTAATCCAAGAGATTTATCATCTGGAACCCCTCCGGCTAGATACAGTCCAGAGTCGCCAATCCAATATCAAATACGCTCTGGAAGTTAATAAAGGCTGGTTTGAAAAGAATGGCATATCTATCAAACAAAAAATCTCCGTCAAAGACGGAGATTTAAGTCAGTTAGAAAAAGAGTAGGAGTACTGTGAATTAGGGTTTCTTCGCAGGAGCACTCGTCGCAGCAGGACTATTGATTGCGGCAATAACATCATCGGAAATATCGCATCCTGAAGTGTCAAACACCACAAATCCGCCTTTCCGTTTATCAAGAACGAGGTTATATCCGAGTTGAGTCGCTTTCTTTCCGGCTGCTTCAGCGATCTCGGTATACATTTGCTCCATTAAACGGCCGCGTTGCTCGGCGAGCTGACGCTCACGGGAACCACGCATTTCCTGATATTGCTGCATTTTCATTTGGAATTCGACACCCTTGTCTTGGACAGCTTTTTTCTTATCTTCCTTGGCCTTCTCATCAAGGGCGGGATTATTCAGGTCTTCTTGGAGTTTACGGCCTTCTTCTTGGATTTTCGTGACAGTCGCTTCCATTTCCTGACGGTCTTTCTGGTAATTTTCTAGGGCACCCTGAAGGGTTTTTTCGGCATCCTTTTTCTTGTTAAACGCATTCAGGCATTTATCCATATCCACCAAAGCGATTTTGGGGCTGGGTTTGGCTGTCGCGGCAGCAGGAGCAGCAGGAGCGGCGGGAGCTGTTTGAGCAAATGAGCTCATTCCGGTTCCCAAAAGTGAAATAGAGATGATCGAGGCGATTATGGTATGTTTTGTTTTCATAATATTTTGTGCGGTGATACTGCCAGAGGGGCGATCTTTAGCAAGTATTTTTGACTGGTTTAAGGAATTCCTCCGTTAGTTACATTTGACAGATTTTTTATCTGCAGTATTTTTAACAGCGAATGCGAACTAAAGTTTCATCAAAAAGTGGACCGGCAAATAAATTTGTCGATACGCTCCAAACTATCCATCTCGGTTTTGAAAACCAGTTCCGGAACTATCTTTACGCCCAAAAATCAAAATATAATTATGGTGAATTATTTGATCCATTGATTGATGACCTGATTGAATATGCGACCAGGCCCGCAAAAAGGGTTCGCCCACTCCTTCTGCTATTAAGTTATAAGTCCTTTAACCAGAATACTCTATCTCTTGATGAAATTATTAATAATTCCTCAGTGATGCGTTCCGCCATGGCTGTTGAGCTCCTCCACGCATTCATCCTCATCCACGACGATGTGATTGACCGTTCCGAGCTCCGGCGCAACTTGCCCACCTATCACAAACTCGTCGAGGAAAGGCTTGGGAATTGTTCCGGCCGGGCGCGGGCCGGAGAAAATGTCTCCATAGTTTTCGGTGACATCGTCTTTGCCCTCGCCGTAGAAACCTTTTGTAATCAACCATGCCCCAGCGAAACTCATCAAAAAGCCCTCCATAAATTCCTGAAATATTCCTGCGATACAGGTGCGGGTGAAATTCTCGATATCCTCCTCTCTATCAAAGATATCGGACATGTACGCGAACACGAGATTCTCCAGACGTACCATCTCAAAACTACCCGTTATACTTTTGAATGCCCATTAGTCCTCGGGGCGACACTCGCGGGGGCTCCTGAGGAGACTTGTGCGCAATTGGCCAAGATATCACACCCCCTCGGATTGGCATTTCAAATCGAAAATGACCTCCAAGAGTTCGAGATTGAGCAACGTTCATTCCAAAGCGACCTGCTCGAAAGCAAAAAAACCCTTTTGATCATGAAAGCCTACGATGCGGCATCGGAGGAAGAAAAGGCCTTTATCCAATCCTGTTTTGAGACACCTCTTCTCAATGATACTTCGCTTTTCAAACTGCACGAATTAATCCTCAAAACGGGGGCTTACCACGAACTCCGGAAAAAAACGGATGAACTCTTTGAAGAAGCCGACAGGCACCTTTCCGAGTCTCCCTTCACCGAAGAACAAAAGAATACCTTCAGCGAGTTTATTAAGTTCATGCAAAAACAATTCCAAAAACAATCCCAACGGAATACCTCTTTTGCTAAGACACTCTCTTCGGGTACTGAATAATTC
>JAWXBN010000132.1 GCA_034440155.1 Verrucomicrobiota bacterium
ATCCGTGAAACTCTGACCTGTGGCAAGTGAGGGCCGCTCGCCCTACACGTTTGTCCGCACACGGTCGAGCGAGAATCTCGACCCTCCATTTTTTTTTAAACTTAGCACTTCGCACCTAGTACTTAGACCCCTGCGCTTTGCGCAGCCTTCCAGTTTTTTATCGACCACTCGAGGGCTTCCTCGACAGGGCGGAGCTTGATCCCGGCGGCGACGAGTTTGTCCGTATTCAAAACACAATTTGAACGCGGCGTGATTGCAGCCTTAGCCATAAAGTCTGATTCGTTTTCAAAGAAGCTGAATTCTTTATTTGATAGTCCAGCTTTCTGAATCATGTCAATCACGTCTTTGGCCGATACTGAGCCCGGATTGGTTAGGTTATAAATTCCTTTAGGACAATCATTCATATAAAGCTGCCACGCAGCCTTCACAAATTCATCTAGCTGTGAAAGTGAATTAACCGCATTCAATATCCGGTCATAACGCAGGAGTTTAGAAATGTAATTCCGAGGGGAATCCTTTTCATTAAAAGGAATCCTCAACCTTAACCCGTAACAATTTGCGTCATCTCTCAAAACTTCTTCACCCAGTGCTTTAGTCCCACTGTAGAAGCTGCAATATCCCGAACGAAAAGAAAAGTTTGGAGTATCAGTTTCCTTAAAACCTGATCCGTCAGGCGTATTCCCCGTATAAATACACCCTGATGAAATCTGAATCCATGGCAATTGATTCATCTCACAAACACGACTGATCACACCGGGCAAAACCGCATTCCCGAGCAGACATTCATCCTTATGAGACTCACAGGCATCGACATTTGGTTTCCCGGTATATCCTGCACAATTAATCAAAACATCCGGCCTATAGTCTTTAATAACCTGCGATAAAGCCTCCACCTTATAATAATCAAAATCCTTCCGGCTCAGATTCTGAAAAGATATCTGACGAGTTTCTAAAAACTCCCGGAAAGCAGTACCGACATATCCATTACCACCGATTAATAAGACTTTTTTATCCATAAGTTTTTAATATTTAAAGTAATAGTATCAACTATACAATTGCAGCTAATTGGTTGATTGACTTTTTTAGTTTTAGGTTCGAGAGAGTCATCTATGCAAAAATGCATCCTTTACGATCCGTGCATTTCTTTCCCAAGAATTTTCTTCAATAAATCGATGATAATCCGGTAAGGGCGGATTTCTAGTAAAGTCCTGAACTCCATCAATGATCGCCTCCTGAGAATCAGGCTCGACCCATATTCCCAAACAATAATCCTTAACGATCTTTTGGAGGTTACCCTGTCCCCCTGATGCGATCACTGGTTTTCTGTAACGTGCAGCTATATTAGCAACGGCACTGGCAGAACGGAATGAGGCAGAATACGTCAGCGCGATTAAATCGCTCGCATTAAATAAATCTGCGGCTTCCTGATCAGGGATGAATTTTGTCTGCCAATGACAGCGATCCTTTACTCCCGCTTTTTCTGCTAAGGACTGATAATATTCGATTCCTTTCTGTGATCCGCTTTGTTCATGACCCGCGATGATCAGATGGCACTTTGGCAATTCCTTGAGCGATTGAATTAATAAATCAAGATTTTTTCCATCACGAATAAATCCAAAACTTAACAAGACTAATGAATCTGTAGGAATATTGAGTTTGGATAAAACTTTCCACCTCTCTTTGCTTGGTTCGGGGTACTGATATATTCCTTGAGGAATCAGGAATGTCTTGTCTTCAGAGAATGGAATCCCGATTTTCTCATGGAGGAATGCATGATCGAGAAAGGAATAGGCCTCTCGAATCGACCATTCATGCCACCATTTCGGCCCTACTTGGAAGTTTCTCACCGGATCATGAATGACTGAAGCAATTTGCATAGGCATTTTTTTCTTCAGGCCCCGAATTCTCCATGCCCATAAAGGTGACAGGTATTCATAATAGGAAGAAAAGAGAATCGTATCAGGACGCACTTCTTCAGAGACCTGACATAAAGTTTTTATATCTCCTACGAGTTTACTGATCCAATTGACACGCCGTTTTATTTTTCCTATTTTTCGGCTCTCAATCGAATAGAGCTGAGGGATAACCGTGATTCCCTGTAGTTTCTCCTGATGAATATATCCCGGACTACAAAGAAAGGTGACATCTACATTTTGATCCCGCAGCGCCAATGCCTGATATAAGCCATAATCAGCCATCCCCCCACGGTCAGAATTCATCATATAGAGAAGTTTCATTAAAACTAGTTCTTGGTTTTTTGTATTTGGTTCATTGTGCAAATAATTATTCTTTCCTCATTCTATCTTCCCTATTCCGCATCCTATTCGCCATTTTTCGTAGGTCAGGCTTCTGCATGACCTGCCCTCCGATTCCATCCTTCCCAGACAATCAGAAGATTGTCCCTCCATTTGGAAAATCTGTGTCAATCAGTGATGTCTGTGAATGAACACGCTGCAAAGATGACAAGTGAGTGCCGCTTGATCTACATATTTCGACTTTTAACTTTTGTTTTTCGTCAATCTGGTCGAGCGAGAATCTCGGACGCTCCATTTTTTTTTTAAACTGAGTGCTTCGCACGAGCACTTAGAACTTCTCTTCTTCGAGCTTTTTCCTGAGTCCCATTGCCGCCTCTATAGCCTTATCCATATTATAATATTCCCACTCGGCAAAACGGCCCAAAAGATGAAATTGCTTGAGTGCAAGCTGCTTCTTCAAAGCAGTGATTTGATCACGTGTATCTTTATGATGGATGATATAGGAGTTTTTCTCATGGTTGGATGCTAGGGGACTGAGATTCCCGGGCAATTTACTGACCTCGAGTTCCATTTCATCTTGGGTGTACTCACCTGAAAACTCCACCACACAGGTCATCCGATCCTGCCGGGTCACACCCCCATTATTTGTCGGGCTGAATCCTCCTGTGTAGATTATCCTATGGGCCTGAGTCTCCTTACCCGGCAAATACATCCATGATCTATCTGTAGAGTCACATTCACAAAAGAGATTTGAGGTGCTGTTAGATCGGAGTGCACTCACTGATGCCAGACATGCCCCCAGTTCCGGCTGATTATGATGGATGAGATTTTTTAATTTCCGCACATCTCCACAATAGACAATATGATCAAAAGTCCCCTGACCATTTAGAGTCCATCCATTTTGCACATTCTCTATTCGAGTCACCGGCGTATTGACTCGGATATCTAAACCCTCAGAAATCCGGTCGATAATGAATTGTGAACCGTTTTCTTTTGCATAATAGAATGTAGAATGAACCATCTGTTTCTCTACTTGCCTGGTGATATTCCGGAGAAGTATTTGTTTAATATCCGGCATGGGCAATTTGCCCTCTAACCATTCGAGGGGGATTTCTGACAGATCAGTATGCCAAATTTTTTGGTTATAAGGGCCAAAATAGAGCTCATAAAGGGTCTTCCCAAAATTTCCTCTTAGAAAGGCCTCAAAATCGAGGTATTCCCCTTCCCCAGCATGAAGTAGGTCATCTAATATTGCTGATACCGTCTCTGCCGGGAACTCGTAAAGATAATCTTCTATCGGGTAACCAATCACTTTCCCATTAATAAAGATTTTAGCATTACGTTGGGCTTTCAGAAATTCCTGATCACGGTCAAAGAATCCCCAGAACCAATCTAAAACCTCCTGATTCCGACTATTAAAAACATGTCCACCGACACGATGAAAAAGGTTACCCTTGATCCGGTCACATTTGACCAGTCCACCCGGCTTACCCCCTTGCTCAAATACCGTGACTAAAAAACGGTCTTTGAGCAGTTGAGCAGCGGATAGTCCGGAAATTCCAGCCCCTATGATAGCGACTTTTTTCATAATTTGATAAAAGAGTGAATAACGAACAGTCTCTGCCAATAATCACACACTACTGCGGCTTTAATCTTTTACGACAATCTCGGCATTGGGTTTTTCCTCGAATAAGACCTTCCAGATAACCTTTGATCCAATACCATTTGGTGCCATAGACAAAGAGCAAAATTCTACCAAGCGGATGATCTACACCCTTAGATGCGAGTCTCCGGGTAGCTGGAAGAAATCTCCAGCAACGAAGGATAAAAGAAAGCAATGCGACTAAAATGAGTGCCAGACCTACCAGAGAAAACAAAAACGAGAGCACAATCCCGCCCACAAGACATATCAGCTCCATCAAAAAACGTCCGCCAATGAGGAGGGCTGCACGACGGTGGATCAAAGCCTCTCCCTCACCCACCCCATATCTGTAGGATTCTTTGAAGAAGGCTTTCAAATTTTCGTGGCGGTGCCAGTAACACCGGACACCTGGCGCCCCCACACGTCGACTTCCGGCCTTTTCGATCATATAATGAAAGGCCGCATCATCACCAGCGAATGTTAAATCCTCAGGATATTTCCCGAGTCTTTCCCATACACTTTTAAGGTAGGCAATAGAGCGGGAGGAACTGTAGCTATCCGCACGAGCATTAAGCTTCTGATCCCCTTTTAATGCCCATTCCGTCAAAGCCCATGGCCCATTGAGACTCTCATTTTTTACCGCCCAGCTGCCAATGACCAAATCAAGAGAAGAATCATGGAGTAGCGGTGTCACTAATTCCTCAATCCACTCAGGATCCCATTCACAACCAATGTCCGTGGACACGATCAAATCCCCCGATGCCTTTTCTATCGCGAGATTACGGCCCCGGGCGACATTACATTTTTTCTCCTGTATTGCGATCACCTTAGGTCTTTGGTCATTCTGAGCAGACTTTTTGAGAATCAACTCCCAAGTGCCGTCACTGGATCCTGCATCTGTCATAACGATCTCATCGGGAAGCAGCGACTGAGCAGACATCGACTCGAAAAAAGCTTTAACGCCCTCA